>NZ_JAUQOO010000010.1:0-226494 GCF_030580745.1 Pseudomonas serbiensis | reverse complement strand
CACCTTGCTCGATGGCATGAACCGTGTGGTGAAGGAGTTGCGGCAGGGCGCCGACGAGAACAAACCTGCCGATTACTTCCAGACCTACAGCGCGCTGTACGACGGCCGCGGGCTGTTGACCGAGGACACCGAGAGTGACTGGCTGCTGGTGGACGTCGAGGATGAGCCGGAGCTGCAACTGCGTGAACTGCCCCTGACCAATACCTATCAATACGATGACTGGGGTGAACAGCGCAGTATCACCGGCCCGGACGGGATCGAGCGGCACAAGGTCCAGGACCCCATCAAGCGCACCACCAGCGAGTGGCAGGCGGGGATGGGCAAGACCGTCACCGTGAACAATCTGTTCGACAAGCCTGATTCTATCGAGCGGCTGGCGCTGGATGAGTCGCGTATCAGCCTCGAAACCACGACTTACGATGGCCTTGGGCGAACCTTCGGGCAATTCGATGCGTTGCGCAATTACCGGGAATCCAGTTATGACGCCTTTGACCGCCTGCGCATCAGTCAACTGCCTGACAGAGCACAGGTAGAGCGGACCTACGCCTTGCACAGCCGTGAGGACTTGCCTGTATCGATTGCTGTCGATGGCGTGGTAGTAGGCGAACAGACATTCGATGGTTTGAAGCGCATGACCGACTCCACCATTGGTGGCCGGGTCAGCCGGTTCGAGTATCCAGGCGCTCAGCTACAGCCCGGCAAGGTCTATACGCCAGGCGGCGAGGCCATTGATTATGTCTACCAGCCTCAATTGGGCGATCAACCGGTCCAGCGCAAGATGCTGAGCAGCACGGCCGATTACACCTATGACCTGCAGAGTGCCCGGCTGCTGAGCAGCAAGGAACAGGATCAGGAGCTGGAGCGCGATTACTACAGCAATGGCGAGATCAAGGAGGAGCGCAGGGTTCAGGGCGGCGAAGCCTATGCCATGCAGTATCGCTACAGCTTAAAGGGGCTTTTGCTCAGATATACCGATGTACTCGGCCAGACCCAGACTTATCGCTATGACGAAAGCGGTCGGCTCGAACAGCTCGATGCTGGCGCGCTGGTCTCGGCTTTTGGCTATAACGCCCAGGGTCTGCTCGACAGCATCACAACCGTGGACAGCGGCCAGAGCCTGAGTGTCAGCCTGGAGTATGACGATGCAGGTCGTGAGGTCTTGCGCAGTTTTACTCTGCCGGGAGGAACGATACAGCAACTGGTTCAGGCCTATGACGCGGCCGATCACCTGAAACAGCGCACCTTGAAAGAGGGCAGTACGGTGCTGCGTGATGAAACCTTCGTTTACGATGCCAGGGGGCGGCTGGAGCTGTACACCGCTTCCGGCCCTGATGCGCCGGTGGACCCGCAGGGCAAACAGATCCAGAGCCAGACGTTCAAGTTCGATGCGCTCGATAATATCCTGAGCGTTGAGACGGTCTTCGCAGGTGGCAGCAATGTTGCCGATTACGAATATACCGGGCGCGACCCGACCCAGCTCAGCGCCGTGCGTAACAGCCATGCCGATTATCCTGCCAATATCGAGCTGGATTACGATGACAACGGCAACCTGACGCTTGACGAAGCCGGACGCGGATTGGAATACGACGCCTTGGGGCGCCTGCTTGCGGTGTCCGCAAACGATGGGTCTGCTGTGGTGGATTATGGCTATGATGCGCAGGACAGCCTGACCCGCTCCAGCGAAGCGGGTGCTCATGAGCGGCGTTTCTATCGGGAGGGGCAACTGGCAAATCAGTTGCAGGGCGCGCAGCAGCGAACCTTTATCGGGAGCAGTGATACCTTGCTGGCCGAACGTCTGGGCGGAGCAACGGCTGCGACTTTGCTGCTGGCGACCGATGCAAAAAAGACGGTAATGGCTGAGGCCGATGCAGGCAGCGTCACGTCTGCCGAATACAGCGCTTATGGTCATCGCAGCGACACACCGGCAGTGGACAGCCGCTGCGCCTTCAACGGCGAACTGTGTGAGCCGTCCACGGGCTGGTACCTGCTCGGTCAGGGGTATCGCGCCTATAACCCGGTGCTGATGCGGTTTCATAGCCCGGACAACCTGAGCCCGTTTGATCGGGGAGGGGTGAACCCTTATGCGTATTGCCTGGGGGATCCGGTCAATTATCTGGATCCGGACGGGCATTTGCCGAAATGGTTGATGCCGGTCATCGGGATTGGGCTTTCGATTGTGGGCATTGTTGCCAGTGTTGCCTCATTGGGCGCGGCGACTGCTGCGGCAGCTACTGTGGTTGCCGGTTGGGCGACGTTGAGTGCGTCTACTCAGGTGTCGATCGCGGTTGGGATTGCATCTGGAGTGACAGGGATTGCCAGTGGTGTGGCGTCGGTTGTTACTCCTGATTCTAATGCAGGTGCGATTTTGGGGTATGTTTCGGCGGGGTTGGGAGTTGTGAGTGCACTTTCAGGCGCGGTGTCCCTTATCAATTGGCAGAGTTCTAAAGCACTGGAGACATTGGACGCTGTTACGGAGCTTAATCGCAGGGGGGGTGCCTTTCCGGCTTCTGAGGACGATTTTTTTGCAATTTTTAAATATCGTCATCCGTTTGCCCCGGAGAGGGCTAGGGGTGTTCAGGAGGCTTTGGATGCTGCTGCTGAGGCTAAGGCTGAGGCTGCTGCTGCTCGAGCTTCTCTCGGATCTGCTCTTCCTGCAAAACTTGCAGGATTTAAAAAAACCTTTACAAGAGCAGTTAATGCATGACGGGAGTCGATTCAGTTTGCTGTTTCAGTAAGGCTTTGTTTGGGTATTGAAAAGCAATTGTGCGCCCGTGCTTAATATTCAATATGGGGGTTGACGAGGTAACTTGACCCCCTCACACCCAAACACCTCCTGCACGAAACTCACCCGCTGTTCGGGCGTCTCCTTTATCCCCTGGCGTGCCAGTTCTTCCAGACGCGCCTCAACCGCCTGGGTCCGGTGAGTCAGCCCGCAGTTGTTGGCGATCTGGATATTCAGGCCGGGGCGGGCGTTGAGCTCAAGAATCAGCGGGCCTTTTTCCTGGTCCAGCACCATGTCTACGCCGATGTAGCCCAGGCCACACAGTTCGTAGCACTCGGCGGCGAGTTTCATGAAACCGTTCCAGTAGGGCAGTTGTACACCGTCCACGGCATTGGTGGTATCGGGGTGCTTGTTGATGATGCTGTTGAGCCAGGTGCCTTCGAGGGTCACGCCGCTGGCCAGGCCCACGCCGACCCCGATGGCGCCCTGGTGCAGGTTGGCTTTGCCGCCGGACTGGCGCGTCGGCAGGCGCAGCATGGCCATTACCGGGTAGCCCATCAGCACGATGATGCGGATATCGGGCACGCCTTCGTAGCTGATGCTCTTGAATATCTGGTCCGGAATGACCCGGTATTCGATCAACGCCCGGTCACGATGCCCGCCTAGCGAGTAAAGCCCGGTCAGGATGCTGGACACCTGATGTTCGATGTCCGAGTGGGTGATGATGCGCCCCGAGACCGTTTTGTAATGCCCCTCGAAACGGTCGGCCACCACCAGAATTCCGTCTCCGCCAGCGCCTTGTGCGGGCTTGATGACGAAGTCGGTATGCTGGCCGAGGATATCGCCGAGGCGGTCGATTTCCTTTTCCGTGGAAATGACACCATACATTTCCGGGACCTGGATGCCCGCCTGCATGGCCCGTTCCTTGGTGATGATCTTGTCATCGACAATCGGGTACAGGCTGCGCTTGTTGTACTTGAGCACGTAGTCGGCATTACGCCGGTTGATGCCCATGATGCCCTTGGCTTCCAGGGCTTTCCAGGTCTTCCACAAACCGATCATTTGGCGTCTTCTGCTTTGATGAATGCCTTGAAACGCAGCAGTTCGGTCAGGCGGTAGCCACGGTATCTGCCCATCGCCAGCATGAAGCCAACCAGAATCAGCAGCACGGCCGGGAAGGTGAAGACGAAGTAGGTCAGCTCCGGCACACTCATGATCAGGTGCGCCAGAGAGGCCGCGAACAGGGTGCCGATGGCCACTTTCATGGCATGGCCGCCACCGCGCTCTTCCCAGGTGATCGACAGGCGCTCGATGGTCATGGTCAGAATCACCATCGGGAACAGGGCTACCGACAAGCCGCGTTCCAGACCCAGTTTGTGGCTGAACAGGCTGATGGCCGCGATCAGCACCACGACAAAGGTCAGGACCACCGACAGACGCGGCAGCATTTGCAGTTTCAGGTGTTCAAGATAGGAGCGCAGCGACAGGCCAAGGGCCGTGATCACGGTAAACAGCGCGATGCCAAAGCCCAGCTGGGTTTCCCTGAAGGCCAGGGCGATCAGCACCGGGGTAAAGGTGCCGAGTGTCTGCAGGCCGACCAGATTGCGCAGGATCAGGATGACCAGTACGCCAATCGGGATCATCACCATGATCATGAAGGTCTGCTGGGTTTGCAGGGGCAGGCCGTACAGCGAATAGGACAGGAAGTCCGTATCGGTGCTTTCATCGGTCAGCTTGGCCAGCCGCATGGCGTTCATTTCGCTGTTATTGAGGCTGAAGCTGACTGAAGCTTTTCTACCGCCCTCGATGCTGATCAGGTTTTCATCGCCTGTCCACCACAGCAGCCGGTCATCCGGCAGGCCGGCTTCACCGGTGTCCGGGTTGAAATACAACCATTCCTTGCCATTGAAACTGCGCAGCCACAGCTCGGGTGTCTGCGGCTGGTCGGTGATCAGGCGCAGGGTGTGTACCTTTTCCATCGGCACGTGGGCCATGGACAGCAGAAGCTCGGTGATCTGGGCTTTCTTGACGGCCGAGGTATCGCCCGCCAGCAGCAGCCTGGCGTTGTCGTCCTTGAGGTTGTTGACGCGCTTGATGGCCTCGCTGATGAAGGTTTCGACATCGGCGGAGTGGCGACGAATAGGCGCAAGCAACGCTTCAGCGGCGATTTTCTCGGCGCCTTCTACCGGGATGCTGTCGCGAAAGATCGGGCCTTTGCTCTTGGGCTTGTCTGCGCCATAGCGCTTGGTCAGCACCAGTCGGTAATACAGCGTCTGGTTGCCGTTGGCGCGCCGTGAGGACCAGGTCACCTTGCGGTTGCCGTCAACGCGGTTGACGCTGACACCGTAATTATTGGAAATGAAGCTTTCGTTGAGGCTGATGTAGTCCGTAGTCAGGGGCGGGACGAACATCTGGATCTTGATCGACTCTTTACTGTTGGCCTGGAACTCTACCTTGGCGTCGATATTCCACAGGTTGTCGGTCTCGTCCTCGGTCAGCGGGATGCCGAGAATGACGATCTGATAGGCCGTGATCGCGATGCCCAGGGCCACCAGAAACGTGATCAGGATTTTCAGATGAAGTGTAAGAGAGCGCATTTATTTACTCTGCGTTTTGAACGACGGAGGCACAGGCGGGCTTGCCCGCCACAAATTTAAGACTTGGATCGACCAGCGCATCGAAGTGTTTGAGTGCATCGGAGCCAATCAAAAGCGGGTATTGGAAAGCACTTCGGTCGGTCAAGTTCACTTCTATGGTGCGTAAAACTTCACCCATGCAGATATCGAGGTTGATAACCGGGCGCGCGCTGTATTTTTTTTCGTCATCCGCGTCGACATCGTCAGCCCGGCGCTTGATCTGGCTGATGCGCGTCAGTGGCTGTTCGATGGGATGGGCGTGGCTGTTGTCGATGGCCAGATAGAACCTGACCCAGTTCTCGCCATTGCGCTTGAAATGCTTGATGTCACGCGCACTCAACGATGCGGTCTTGGCACCGGTATCAAGTTTGGCAGCGACCTCAAGGTCAATGTTGAGGAGTCTGGCGTATTCGTTCAGGCCATAGACGGTCTTGTTGGCGGCAACGCATATGGCAGGAAGAAAAAACAGACAGAGCAACGTGGTGAGGGTTTCGAGTCTCATAGGTCCTTGCGCGACAGGCGGAAAACTTCAGGGCCGCAGCGCAGGTTTTTCAGCCTGGCGTGTCTGGCAGGCCGTGTCCTTTGAAGAGCTGCACTCGGCAGATGCGGCGGCCATTCTAGCATGAAGGTTTCGTGATGCCAGTTATCCCTGCCTGTCGTAGTAGTGCCGATCAGTCAGAGGCATGAATAACTTTGTGAGAGGCAGCTTGCTGGCGACTTGGTGTACAGACGCAGAATATCTGTCGGTTTCACGGGCCTTTTCGCCAGCAAGCTGCCTCCTGCAAGTTTGTGTGTGTTTTCATTGATTGGAATTGGTCTGTAGCTGGGGGAATCTCGTTTTTTGATAGATTGTCGACAATCGTGAGAATTATTTTGACGAAAGGTGTCGTGTTTACTAGATTTATCCACATATCATTTTGAAGGTGTCGACAATATGTTGGATGCAGTCGAGACTTCCACGGTCGCTGTCGAGGACTCGGAAACACTTTCCGAAAATGTCTTCAGGCGTATTCAGGCGGCTATCGTCAAAGGCGAGATCGCCCCCGGCAGCAAGATTTCCGAGCCGGAACTGGCCCGCACCTACGGCATCAGTCGCGGGCCGTTGCGTGAGGCCATTCACCGGCTGGAAGGTCAGCGACTGCTGGTCCGGGTTCCGCATGTGGGCGCGCGCGTCGTATCGCTCAGCCATGCCGAACTGATCGAACTGTATGAAATTCGTGAGTCCCTTGAAGGCATGGCCTGTCGTCTGGCGGCCGAGCGCATGACCACCGAACAGATCGATGAGTTGCGCAATGTGCTCGATACCCATGAGCGCGATGCCGCGTTTCAGGCCGGCGTGGGTTACTACCAGCAGGAAGGGGATTTCGACTTCCACTACCGGATCATTCAGGGCAGCGGTAACAAGACCCTCAGCCAGATGCTCTGTGGCGAGCTTTATCAACTGGTGCGCATGTACCGCATCCAGTTTTCCACCACCCCCAATCGTCCGCGCCAGGCCTTTGCCGAACACCATCGCATTCTGGACGCCATTGCCGAGCGCGATGGCGAGCTGGCCGAATTATTGATGCGCCGCCATATCGGTGCTTCCAGACGCAACATCGAGCGCCATTACCAGGCTGCTCCCGACCGAGGTGAAAAATGAGTCACAACAATAAAACTCCCGGCCAGCGTTTCCGTGATGCCGTTGCCAGCGAGCAGCCCTTGCAGGTGGTGGGGGCGATCAATGCCAACCATGCGCTGCTGGCCAGGCGCGCAGGGTTCAAGGCGATCTATTTGTCAGGTGGCGGGGTGGCGGCCGGTTCCCTGGGTATTCCCGATCTGGGGATCACCGGGCTGGATGATGTGCTGACCGATGTGCGGCGCATTACCGATGTCTGCGACTTGCCATTGCTGGTTGATGTGGACACCGGTTTCGGTTCTTCGGCATTCAATGTGGCGCGCACTGTCAGGTCGATGATCAAGGCGGGCGCGGCGGCGATTCATATCGAGGATCAGGTCGGCGCCAAGCGTTGCGGGCACCGCCCCAACAAGGAAATCGTTTCGCAGCAGGAAATGGTCGACCGCATCAAGGCAGCGGTGGATGAGCGAACCGACGACAGCTTCGTGATCATGGCGCGCACCGATGCTCTGGCAGTCGAAGGGCTGGAGTCGGCGCTGGAGCGGGCGGCAGCCTGTATCGAGGCAGGCGCCGACATGGTCTTTCCCGAAGCCATTACCGAACTGAGCATGTACAAGCAGTTTGCCAATCGCGCAGGCGTGCCGATCCTGGCCAATATCACCGAATTCGGTGCCACGCCGTTGTTCACGGTGGATGAGCTGCGGGCCGCTGACGTTTCGCTGGTGCTCTATCCTTTATCGGCATTCCGCGCCATGAACAAGGCGGCGGAAAACGTCTATGGCGCTATCCGTCGCGATGGCACGCAAAAGAATGTGATCGACACCATGCAGACGCGCATGGAGCTGTATGACGCCATCGACTACCACACTTTCGAGCAGAAGCTGGATGCGCTGTTTGCTCAGAAGAAGGGGTGATGTACACACTTTGTGGGAGGCAGCTTGCTGGCGACAGTGTGAAGAGATGCAGACTATGCGTCAGTTTTGCTGGCCCCCTCGCCAGCAAGCTGCCTCCCACAGGTGCCAATCGGCATGCATGGAATTCATCCGCCAAGAAAAACGAATCGCCAATTCCCGACAATTTCAAGAACTGGAGAATGCAATGGCTGAAGCAAAAGTATTGAGTGGTGCCGGCCTGCGGGGTCAGGTTGCCGGCCAGACAGCCCTGTCCACCGTCGGCCTGGCTGGCGCGGGCTTGACCTATCGTGGTTATGACGTGCGCGAACTGGCTGCCGAGGCCCGCTTTGAAGAGGTGGCCTATCTGCTGCTGTACGGCGAATTGCCGACCCAGGCGCAACTGACGGCCTACCTGAAACGCCTCAAGAACCTGCGCGATCTGCCACAGGCGCTGAAAGAAGTGCTGGAGCGCATTCCCGCCGACACCCATCCGATGGATGTGATGCGTACTGGCGCTTCGATGCTTGGCACCCTTGAGCCGGAACTGAGCTTCGAGCAGCAGCGCGATGCGACCGACCGGTTGCTGGCGGCTTTCCCGGCAATCATGTGCTACTGGTATCGCTTCTCCCATGATGGCAAGCGCATCGATTGCGTGACGGATGAAACCTCCATCGGCGGCCACTTCCTGCACCTGCTGCTCGACAAATCCCCCAGCGAACTGCATCGCAAGGTCATGGATGTCTCCCTGATCCTCTACGCCGAGCATGAGTTCAACGCCTCGACCTTTACCGCACGGGTCTGTGCTTCGACCCTGTCGGATCTGTATTCCTGCGTCACGGCGGCCATTGGCACCTTGCGCGGCCCGCTGCATGGCGGCGCCAATGAAGCGGCGATGGAGATGATCCAGCGTTTTGCTTCGGCTGAAGAGGCCACCAAAGGCACTCTTGGCATGCTGGAGCGCAAGGAAAAGATCATGGGCTTCGGCCATGCGATCTACAAGGAGTCCGACCCGCGCAACGAGGTCATCAAGGGCTGGTCGAAGAAGCTTGCGGATGAAGTGGGCGATACGGTGTTGTTCCCGGTTTCCGAAGCCATCGACAAGACCATGTGGGAACAGAAGAAGCTGTTTCCCAATGCGGATTTCTATCATGCCTCGGCGTATCACTTCATGGGGATTCCCACCAAGCTGTTCACACCGATTTTCGTCTGTTCGCGCCTGACCGGCTGGGCCGCTCACGTCTTCGAGCAGCGTTCCAACAATCGCATCATTCGCCCGAGCGCCGAGTATGTCGGCGTTGAGCAGCGCAAGTTCGTGCCCATCGAACAGCGCTGAAAAAAGGGAAGGGGAGCCGCTCATGAGTTCCCCTCTCTACTCCCAAACTCCGTGATCGAGTCCTGTGCCATGAACACTGAATACCGCAAGCCGCTTCCCGGCACTTCGCTGGATTACTTCGACGCCCGAGGGGCTATCGAGGCTATCAGGCCGGGTGCTTACGACCTGTTGCCTTACACCTCTCGTGTGCTGGCTGAAAATCTGGTGCGTCGCTGTGATCCGGCCACGTTGAAGGCTTCCCTGAGCCAGCTTGTTGAGCGCAGGCGCGATCTGGACTTTCCCTGGTTTCCGGCGCGGGTGGTGTGCCATGACATTCTTGGCCAGACCGCTCTGGTGGACCTGGCTGGCTTGCGTGATGCCATTGCCTCTATGGGCGGCGACCCGGCGCTGGTCAACCCGGTGGTGCCGGTGCAGTTGATCGTCGACCACTCGCTGGCCGTGGAGTGTGGCGGCAATGACCCGCAGGCTTTCGAGAAGAATCGGGCCATCGAGGACCGGCGCAACGAGGATCGTTTCCACTTCATCGACTGGACCAAAAAGGCCTTCAAGAATGTCGAGGTGATCCCGCCGGGCAACGGCATCATGCACCAGATCAACCTGGAGAAAATGTCGCCGGTGGTGCAGGTCCGCGAAGGCGTGGCTTTCCCGGATACGCTGGTGGGCACTGACAGCCACACGCCCCATGTCGATGCGCTGGGCGTGATCGCCATTGGCGTGGGTGGCCTGGAAGCCGAGAACGTCATGCTCGGGCGTGCCTCCTGGATGCGTCTGCCGGATATCGTCGGTGTCGAACTGACCGGTCGCCGCGAGCCCGGCATTACCGCCACTGACGTGGTGCTGGCTCTGACTGAATACCTGCGCAAGCAAAAAGTCGTCGGCGCCTATCTTGAGTTCTACGGTGAAGGTGCATCGAGCCTGACCCTTGGGGACCGGGCGACGATTTCCAATATGGCCCCGGAATACGGCGCCACTGCCGCGATGTTCTCCATCGATCAGCAAACCATCGATTACCTGCGCCTGACCGGGCGCGAGGACGAGCAGGTGCGTCTGGTTGAGTTGTATGCCAGGCACACAGGGCTGTGGTCCGACAGTTTGCAGCAGGTCGAATACGAGCGGGTCTTGAGCTTCGATCTGTCCAGCGTAGTGCGCAACATGGCCGGGCCATCCAACCCTCATGCCCGTGTCGCAACCACTGATCTTGCGGCCAAAGGCATTGCCGGGCAGTGGCAGGACGTGCCGGGGCAAATGCCTGACGGCGCGGTGATCATCGCTGCCATCACCAGTTGCACCAACACCAGCAACCCGCGCAACGTGATTGCGGCCGGCTTGCTGGCGCGCAACGCCAATCGTCTTGGCTTGACTCGCAAGCCCTGGGTGAAATCGTCGCTGGCACCCGGTTCCAGAACGGTTGCGCTGTACCTGGACGAGGCCGGGCTGACCCCGGAGCTTGAGCAACTGGGCTTTGGTGTCGTGGCATTTGCCTGCACCACCTGCAATGGCATGTCTGGCGCGCTGGAGCCGAAGATTCAGCAGGAAATCATCGAGCGCGATCTGTATGCCACGGCGGTGTTGTCCGGCAATCGCAACTTTGACGGGCGCATTCATCCTTATGCACGGCAGGCTTTTCTGGCTTCGCCGCCGCTGGTGGTGGCTTATGCCATTGCTGGCACCATTCGTTTCGATATCGAAAACGATGTGCTGGGTATTGCCGACGGCAAGGAAATCCGCCTCAAGGATATCTGGCCGAGCGACGAGGAAATCGACGCCGTGGTCCAGGCTTCGGTCAAGCCGGAGCAGTTTCGTCAGGTCTACATCCCGATGTTCGCCCTCGAGGAGGATCATGGTCCGAAAGTCGAACCGCTCTATGACTGGCGTCCGATGAGCACCTACATCCGCCGTCCGCCTTATTGGGAAGGCGCGCTGGCCGGTGAGCGGACACTCAAGGGCATGCGCCCGCTGGCGGTGCTGCCGGACAACATCACCACCGATCACTTGTCGCCTTCCAACGCGATCCTGCTCGACAGCGCTGCGGGTGAGTACCTGGCAAAGATGGGCCTGCCGGAAGAGGACTTCAACTCCTATGCAACTCACCGTGGCGACCACCTGACTGCACAGCGCGCCACCTTTGCCAACCCGCAGTTGCTCAACGAGATGGCGCTGGTGGATGGCAAGGTCAAGAAAGGTTCGCTGACCCGTATCGAACCGGAAGGCAAGGTCACCCGCATGTGGGAAGCCATCGAAACCTACATGGAGCGCAAGCAGCCGCTGATCATCATTGCCGGTGCCGATTACGGCCAGGGCTCTTCGCGGGACTGGGCGGCCAAAGGCGTGCGTCTGGCGGGTGTGGAGGCCATTGCTGCCGAAGGCTTCGAGCGTATCCACCGCACCAATCTGGTGGGCATGGGCGTCTTGCCGCTGGAGTTTCAGGCTGGCACCAATCGCCTGACGCTGGGGATCGACGGCACTGAGACATTCGACGTGATCGGCAAGCGCACGCCACGGGCAACCCTGACGCTGGTGATCCAGCGCAAGAACGGTGGGCGGCTGGAAGTACCGGTGACCTGCCGTCTGGATACCGCTGAAGAGGTGTCTATTTATGAAGCAGGCGGTGTGCTGCAACGCTTCGCCCAGGATTTTCTGGAGTCCGCGTAGGAGCGATTCATCCGCGAAAGACGATAATCCGTGGGAGGGGCCCTTGGCCGCGACAGCGCAGTTTCAGGCACTGAAAATGTGTTGCCTGTCAGTAGGTCGTCGCGGCCAAGGCCCCTCCCACAGGTGACATGTATGCCCTGACTGATCGGCATTAGTCTTACATATGCACTTGAGGTTTCCATGCCCCACAAACCCCAGATCCGTATCCCGGCCACTTACATGCGTGGCGGCACCAGCAAAGGCGTGTTTTTCAATCTGAAGGACCTGCCGGAAGTCGCGCAGGTTACGGGCTCGGCCCGTGACGCATTGCTGCTGCGGGTCATCGGCAGCCCCGACCCTTACGAAAAACAGATTGATGGCATGGGCGGTGCGACGTCCAGTACCAGCAAGACGGTCATCCTGTCGCGCAGCAGCAAGGCCGACCACGATGTCGATTACCTGTTCGGCCAGGTTTCCATCGACAAGCCTTTTGTCGACTGGAGTGGCAACTGCGGCAATCTCTCCGCTGCCGTGGGTTCTTTTGCCATCAGCCAGGGGCTGGTTGATGCCGCTCGTATCCCGTCCAGCGGCGTGGCTGTTGTACGGATCTGGCAGGCCAATATCGGCAAGACCATCATTGCCCACGTGCCCGTCACGGACGGTGAAGTGCAGGAAACCGGCGACTTCGAGTTGGATGGCGTGACCTTTCCGGCTGCCGAAGTGCAACTGGAGTTCCTGAACCCGGCCGCCGATGAAGAGGGCGCGGGTGGTTCGATGTTCCCCACCGGTAACCTGATCGATGAGCTGCAAGTGCCGGGTATCGGCACCCTCAAGGCGACCATGATCAACGCCGGTATTCCCACGGTCTTCGTCAATGCAGCCGACATTGGCTATATCGGTACTGAGTTGCAGACCGATATCAATGGCGATGCCCAGGCGCTGGCGAAACTGGAAAGCATTCGGGCTCACGGTGCTTTGCGCATGGGGCTGATCAACAGCATCGATGATCCTGCTTTGCGTCAGCACACCCCCAAGGTCGCTTTCGTTGCCGGACCTGCAGACTATCTGTCTTCCAGCGGCAAACCGGTCAATAAACAGGATATTGACCTGCTGGTGCGCGCTGTCTCCATGGGCAAACTGCACCACGCCATGATGGGCACAGCGGCTGTGGCCATCGGCACCGCGGCGGCGATTCCGGGCACGCTGGTCAATCTTGCAGCAGGTGGCGGCGAGCGTGAGGCTGTGACTTTCGGGCACCCGTCCGGCACCTTGCGCGTGGGGGCTCAGGCGCAGCAGGAAGAGGGCGAATGGAAGGTCACCAAAGCCATCATGAGCCGTAGCGCCAGGGTGTTGATGGAAGGTTGGGTGCGGGTGCCGGGTACGTCCTGGTAATGCCGATCAGTCAAGGTATAAACAAAACTTGTGGGGGGCAGCTTGCTGGCGAAAAGGCCTGTGAAGCGGCATATATTCTGCGTTTGTACGCTGAAGTCGCCAGCAAGCTGCCTCCCACAAAGTAATAGGCACTCCTGCATGGGAAGGGCTATTTGAAGCGCCGCTCAACCCCTTTCTCCACCAGCACCTTGGCCGAAATCTCTTCCACCGAAAAATGCGTGGAGTTGATGTTCGGGATGTTTTCCCGGCGAAACAGGCTTTCCACTTCGCGCACTTCGAACTCGCACTGGGCATAGCTGGAATAGCGACTGTTGGGCTTTCGCTCATGGCGAATGGCGGTCAACCGATCTGGATCAATGGTCAGGCCGAACAGTTTGTTACGGTGGGCCTTGAGTGCGTCCGGCAGTTGCAGGCGCTCCATGTCGTCTTCGGTCAGCGGGTAGTTGGCGGCACGGATGCCGAACTGCATGGCCATGTACAGGCAGGTCGGAGTCTTGCCGCAGCGCGAGACGCCCACCAGGATGATGTCGGCCTTGTCGTAATAATGGGTTCGCGCTCCGTCGTCGTTGTCCAGGGCGAAGTTCACGGCCTCGATGCGCTCCATGTAGTTGGAGTTATGACCGATGGAATGAGATTTGCCCACCGAGTAGGAGGAGTGTGAACTAAGCTCTTGCTCCAGCGGCGCGAGGAAGGTCGAGAAAATATCGATCATGAAACCGTTGGAGGTCGCCAGAATCTCGCGAATTTCCTGATTGACGATGGTATCGAAGATGATCGGCCGCACCTCGTCCTTGTCGGCGGCATTGTTGATTTGTTGTACCATCGCCCGCGCCTTTTCGACGCTGTCGATGTAGGGCCGCGTGAACTTGTTGAACGTAATGTTTTCAAATTGTGCCAGCAGGCTCTGGCCCAACGTTTCAGCGGTGATGCCTGTGCCGTCCGAGATGAAGAAAGCGGATCGTTTCATTTGCGCCTTTGGCCTTAAGCTAGTGACGATTCTTGGATATCATAGGCGCGCTTGCAGGCCCTGATGGCCTGCATTCTCACCTTTTTTCAAGGTTGCTGCTTCAAGTCAGTCCAGAACAGACTGAGAAATGCCCGCTGTCACACTGCGCGTGGCTCGGGTCCATGAGCTTTTCCCAACAACAAACACAGTTAGTGGAGAGATCACCTTGGTAGAGTACGTAGTTTCCCTCGATAAGCTCGGCGTCCATGATGTGGAGCACGTGGGAGGCAAGAACGCATCCCTCGGCGAAATGATCAGCAACCTGGCAGGCGCTGGTGTTTCGGTGCCCGGTGGTTTCGCTACGACAGCCCAGGCCTACCGTGATTTCCTTGAGCAGAGTGGTCTGAACGATCAGATCCATGCAGCCCTGGACGCTCTGGATGTCGACGACGTCAACGCTCTGGCCAGAACCGGCGCGCAGATTCGTCAGTGGATCATGGAGGCCGAGTTCCCCGAGAGGCTCAATGCCGAGATTCGCACTGCTTTCGCCGCTTTGTCGGCAGGCAATCCGAACCTGGCCGTAGCCGTGCGTTCTTCGGCAACTGCAGAAGACTTGCCCGATGCCTCCTTCGCTGGCCAGCAGGAAACCTTCCTCAATATCCGTGGTGTCGATAACGTCATTCGTGCCGCCAAGGAAGTGTTTGCTTCCCTCTTCAATGACCGCGCCATTTCCTACCGTGTGCATCAGGGCTTCGACCACAAGCTGGTGGCCCTGTCGGCAGGCGTTCAGCGCATGGTTCGTTCCGAGACCGGTACTGCCGGGGTGATGTTCACCCTTGATACCGAGTCCGGCTTCCGTGACGTGGTGTTCATCACCGGCGCCTACGGCCTGGGCGAAACGGTGGTGCAGGGTGCGGTCAACCCGGACGAGTTCTATGTCCACAAGGACACCCTGACAGCTGGCCGCCCGGCCATTCTGCGCCGCAATCTGGGCAGCAAGGCCATCAAGATGATCTACGGCGACGAGGCCAAGGCCGGTCGTTCGGTGAAGACCGTTGATGTCGACGTCGCCGACCGTGCGCGTTTCTGCCTGACCGATGCCGAAGTCAGCGAGCTGGCCAAGCAGGCGATGATCATCGAGAAGCACTACAAGGCGCCGATGGATATCGAGTGGGCCAAAGACGGCGACGATGGCAAGCTCTACATCGTTCAGGCGCGTCCTGAAACCGTGAAAAGCCGTTCCTCGGCCAATGTCATGGAGCGCTACCTGCTCAAGGAAACCGGCACCGTTCTGGTCGAAGGTCGTGCCATTGGCCAGCGTATCGGCGCAGGCAAGGTGCGGATCATCAAGGACGTGTCCGAGATGGACAAGGTCCAGGCCGGCGACGTTCTGGTTTCCGACATGACCGACCCGGACTGGGAGCCGGTCATGAAGCGCGCCAGCGCTATCGTTACCAACCGTGGTGGCCGTACCTGCCACGCAGCGATCATTGCTCGCGAACTGGGTATCCCGGCTGTTGTGGGTTGCGGTAATGCGACTCAACTGCTGAAAGACGGGCAGGGCGTCACCGTGTCCTGTGCCGAAGGCGATACCGGTTATATCTTCGAGGGTGAACTGGGCTTCGACATCAAGACCAACTCGGTCGATGCCATGCCTGAGCTGCCGTTCAAGATCATGATGAACGTCGGCAACCCCGATCGTGCGTTCGATTTCGCCCAGCTGCCCAACGCCGGTGTCGGTCTGGCGCGCCTGGAATTCATCATCAACCGCATGATCGGCGTACACCCCAAGGCTTTGCTCAACTACGCCGGCCTGCCACCCGAGATCAAGGACAGCGTCGACAAGCGCATTGCCGGTTACAACGACCCGGTCGGTTTCTATGTCGACAAGCTGGTCGAGGGTATCAGCACCCTGGCGGCAGCGTTCACACCGAAGAAGGTCATCGTGCGTCTGTCGGACTTCAAGTCCAACGAATACGCCAACCTGATCGGCGGCAAGCTGTACGAGCCGGAAGAAGAGAACCCGATGCTGGGCTTCCGTGGTGCTTCGCGCTATATCAGCGAGAATTTCCGCGACTGCTTCGAGCTTGAATGCCGTGCCCTCAAGCGTGTGCGCGAGGACATGGGCCTGACTAACGTCGAAATCATGGTGCCGTTCGTGCGCACTCTGGGTGAGGCGAGTCAGGTCATCGATCTGCTGGCGGCCAATGGCCTCAAGCGTGGTGAGAATGGTCTGCGCATCATCATGATGTGCGAGTTGCCGTCCAACGCGATTCTGGCCGAAGAGTTCCTGGAGTACTTCGACGGTTTCTCCATCGGCTCCAACGACCTGACCCAACTGACACTGGGCCTGGACCGCGACTCGGGCGTCATTGCGCACCTGTTCGACGAGCGTAATCCGGCGGTCAAGAAGCTGCTGTCCAATGCCATCCAGGCCTGTAACAAAGCGGGCAAATACATCGGCATCTGTGGTCAGGGCCCTTCGGACCACCCGGATCTGGCTCGCTGGCTGATGGAGCAGGGCATCGAAAGTGTTTCCCTGAACCCGGACTCGGTACTGGAAACCTGGTTCTTCCTTGCGGAGGGGCAGGCTCAGGCCTGAGATGTTTCGGATGTGATGCAATAGCGTCTTGAATCGTCTAGGGTTTCAGGCGTTTTGGAAAGGGCGGTTTTTTCGGAAACCGCCCTTTTTCATGTGAGGCCCCAAACCCGCAGTTTCACCAGTCTGTCAGAGGCGACCCGATGCCTTTGAACCAAAGATAAAGAGCAATATGCAAAGCAGCAGCAATCTTTTTCCCGTTGCCTTGATCAGTGCCGAGCGTCGTGGCGATCTGGTCGAGGACGTCTATCGCTTGAAACCTGCCAACAGCCCTGATCCCAGTGTCGAGCTGGCTGTTACCCGTCTCGGGCTGGTGGATCAGCCTGATGTGCGCGGTGTGCCGGTCATTCTGTTGCATGGCAGCTTTTCCAATCGCCGTTTCTGGTATTCGCCCAAGGGCATCGGCCTTGGGCCGTTCCTGGCGCGTGCCGGTTACGATGTATGGATTGCCGAGATGCGCGGGCATGGGCTTTCGGCCCGCAATCAGGACTATCGCCGCAACCGCGTGGCGGATTATGCCCGCTACGACCTGCCGGCCATTGCCGCCTTCGTTCGCGAGCAGAACGGGCAAGTGCCGCACTGGATCGGCCACTCTCTGGGTGGCACCACGCTGGCAGCAGCGTTGGGTGGCCAATATCTCGGGCCGGCGGGTGCCGCTTCGGTTGCGTTGTTTGGCAGTCAGATCAGCCGTACCTACTGGCCGCTGAAAATCCCTCCCGTGCAATGGTCCGGGCGCTTGCTGCTCAAGCCTTTCGAGCATATTTCCGGGCCTCGCTTCAAGCGCGGGCCAGAAGACGAGCCGATTGGCATCGTCCTGGAAAGCATGCGCTGGCACGGCCTGTTCGGTCGTTTCGGTGATCGCGACAGCAACTGGTGGACGGGGCTGGCCAGTGTTGAAGTGCCGGTTCTCGCGGTGGCTGCGGTCGGCGATCATCAGGACCCGGTGTGGGCCTGTCAGATGCTGTTCGACCAGTTTGGCTCGCAGCAGCGGGAGTTCCTGTGCCTGGGTCGCGAGCATGGTTTCAACGAAGATTTCGACCATGTAAGGATGCTGGTCAGCAAGGGTGCGCAGCAGCAGGTCTGGCCGCGAGTGCTCGGCTGGCTGCAGGAGCGTTCTGCTTCTGTCGAGAGTCCCGGGTTGCAGGAAGCGGTAGGGCAATAGTCCGGTTTTGTGTTTGTATGGGAACAGGGGCGAAAGTTGAGGCCAAAGCCACTATGCTGCCCTGAGCAACCCATCTCTCACTGACAGGAGTTAGCCATGCATTATTCGACCCCCGACTTGTGTGATGCCTATCCGGAGCTGGTGCAAGTCGTAGAACCCATGTTCAGCAGCTTCGGCGGCCGTGACTCCTTTGGTGGCGAGATCGTGACCATCAAGTGCTTTGAGGACAACTCACTGGTGAAAGACCAGGTAGCACTCGACGGCAAAGGCAAGGTTCTGGTCGTCGATGGTGGCGGTTCTCTGCGTTGTGCGCTGTTGGGCGATCTGCTGGCTGACAAGGCTGCGAAAAGCGGCTGGGAAGGCTTGTTGATCTATGGCTGCATCCGCGATGTCGATGTTGTGGCGCAAACCGATCTGGGCGTGCAGGCGCTGGCCAGCCACCCGAAAAAGACCGACAAGCGCGGCATCGGTGATTCGAATGTCCCGGTGACCTTCGCCGGCGTCACTTTTCGGCCGGGCGATTACCTGTATGCCGACAATAATGGTGTGATCATTTCTCCGTCCCCTCTGAAAATGCCGGAATAAGCGAAGCAAGAATGTTCGACGAAGCAAATGCGCAGTGGGGGCTGGTTCATGCCCTCGTATTGGATGGTCAGGGCGGAGCGCGTTTCATTGCTCGAACCGAACTCGATGGTCTTCAGATGCAGCCCCACGAAAGTCTGTGGCTGCATTGGGACCGTAGTCACCCGCAGACTCATTCGTGGTTGCGTAATTCCAGTGGCCTGAGCGAGTTCGCATGCACGCTGCTGCTCGAAGAAAATACCCGGCCGCGTTTGTTGCCCTTGCCTGATCAGGAGCTGTTGCTGTTCCTGCGAGGTGTGAACCTCAATCCGGGAGCCGAGCCTGAAGACATGGTGTCGGTGCGGATCTTCGCGGCTGCCCAGCGAGTGATTTCCTTGCGGCTGCGGCCTTTGCGGGCTACCGAAGAACTCATTGAGCAGTTGAGTGAAGGCAAAGGTCCGAAGACAGCCTCCGAACTGACGCTTTATCTGGCTCAATACCTGACCGAAAAGGTGCAGGACCTGCTCGGCGATTTGACCGAGTCGGTCGATGACGAGGAAGAAAAGACCGATGCCGACGAGCGTTACAGCCCGGAACACGGCAAGCTGCTGCAGATTCGGCGGCGGGCAGCGGGGTTGCGCCGCTTTCTTGCACCCCAGCGGGATATCTTCGGCCAGCTATCGCGTATCAAGCTTGGCTGGTTCGTCGATGACGATGCCGATTACTGGAACGAACTGAACAACAGCCTGACCCGTTACCTTGAAGAGCTTGAGCTGACCCGCGAGCGGGTCGGGTTGCTGCTGGAGTCCGAAGACCGGCGTCTGCGTGAGCGCATGGATCACACCATGTACCGTTTCGGGATCATCACCGGTATTTTTCTGCCCATGAGTTTCCTGACCGGGCTGCTGGGGATCAACGTCGGCGGTATTCCCGGCTCCGACAATCCTTACGGATTTGTTCTGGCCTGTGCCTTGATTGTCATGGTGGCGGTGGGGCAGTGGCTGCTTTTCAGGCGTTTGCGCTGGTTGTGACGGATAAATTTTCAATGCCGTTTGTGACTCGCCCGAAACTGGTCACGTCTCTCACTGACATTGCGTGAGGTGCCTGATGCACGATCCCTTTGAAGAATCTTTGCGAGACATGCTCAAATCGTCATCCTCCAGCCGGGATGATGACGCTTGTCTTGGCCGTGTCCTGAAAACCGCCAACCGTCAGGTGGGTGCCGGTGTACTGTTCGGGCTGCTTGGCCGCTGGTGCCAGACGATGATGATTGCCCTCAATAACGGTTCTGCGCACGTTTCACCTGTTTCCCGTCGCACACAACCTACTGCTCGCCCTGTCGATAAGGCTGATTGAACATGGAATTGGATCTCTGGACCCAGAGTCTGGTTGCTGCAATGACTGCATTGTGGACCAAAGTTGCAAACTTCATCCCCAACCTGTTTGGCGCCCTTGTGGTGGTGCTGCTGGGCTTCGTGGTTGCAAAGCTGCTCGACGCCCTGTTATCGAAATTGCTGGCCAAGCTCGGGCTCGATCGTCTAATGGGCGGTACCGGGCTGACCAAGCTGATCAGCCGTGCCGGCGTGAAAGTGCCGATCTCCACCTTGATCGGCAAGATCGTCTACTGGTTCGTTCTGCTGATTTTCCTGGTTTCCGCGGCTGAGTCTCTTGGCCTGCAACGTGTTTCGTCGACGCTGGACATGCTGGCGTTGTACCTGCCCAAGGTCTTTGGTGCTGCGCTGGTACTGCTTGTCGGTGTGCTGCTTGCGCAACTGGTCAACGGGCTGGTACGTGGCGCTGCCGAGGGCGTGGGTGTCGATTATGCTCCGGGCCTTGGGCGAATCGCTCAGGGGCTGGTCATCATCATCAGTATTTCCGTTGCGATCAGCCAGCTTGAGGTCAAGACAGACCTGCTCAACCACGTCATCGTGATCGGCCTTCTGACCGTTGGTCTGGCTGTCGCGCTGGCATTGGGTCTGGGGAGTCGTGAAATAGCCAGCCAGATTCTGGCCGGCATTTATGTTCGAGAGCTTTATCAGGTCGGCCAGCATTTGCAGGTTGGCGAGGTAGAGGGGCAAATCGAGGAAATCGGTACGGTCAAGACTACACTGCTGACAGACGAGGGGGAGTTGGTGTCGTTTTCCAACAAAATTCTTCTCGAACAGAGAGTAAGCAGCCGTTAAGCGGGGAATCTGCTAATCTATGCCGCCACAATTTGCCGGAATCTGGGCAGTGGCTGACATTGACCTGACTGTCGGCACGACTCGTTTTGAATAAACCCTTACCGCTTTCGACGCGCTACGACCCCCGCGAGCTCTCAGACGAGGAGCTGGTCGCGCGCGCCCACGTCGAGCTTTTTCACGTGACGCGGGCCTACGAAGAGTTGATGCGACGTTACCAGAGAACACTTTTTAACGTCTGTGCACGTTATTTAGGGAACGATCGCGATGCTGATGATGTCTGTCAGGAAGTGATGCTTAAGGTCTTGTATGGATTGAAGAATTTCGAAGGTAAATCGAAATTCAAAACCTGGCTTTACAGCATCACCTACAACGAGTGCATCACTCAGTACAGAAAGGAACGGCGTAAGCGTCGCTTGATGGACGCTTTGAGTCTGGACCCGCTTGAGGAGGCGTCTGAAGAGAAGACGCCCAAACCTGAAGAAAGGGGCGGTCTCGATCGCTGGCTTGTGCATGTGAACCCGATCGATCGGGAGATCCTGGTGCTGCGATTTGTCGCAGAGCTGGAATTTCAGGAGATCGCAGACATAATGCACATGGGCTTAAGCGCAACGAAAATGCGCTATAAGCGGGCATTGGATAAATTACGTGAGAAATTTGCGGGCATCACCGAAACTTAACTCGGAGCAATTATCTCTAACGAACTGGCAGGGTCTGCTAGACTTGCCGACGAATTGCCCCGGTTACAAGGGGCTGCTTTACAATCACCAGATGGGGATTTAACGGATGAAACTGAAAAACACCTTGGGCTTGGCCATTGGTACTATCGTTGCCGCGACTTCGTTCGGCGTGCTGGCACAAGGCCAAGGCGCAGTCGAGATCGAGGGCTTCGCCAAGAAACAATATTTCGACAGCTCCCGTGACTTCAAAAACGACGGCAACCTGTTCGGCGGTTCGATCGGTTACTTCCTGACTGACGACGTTGAACTGCGTCTGGGCTACGACGAAGTCCACAACGCTCGTGGCAATGATGGCAAGAACATCAAGGGCTCCAACACTGCCCTGGACGCTCTGTACCACTTCAACGCTCCAGGCGACACACTGCGTCCATACGTGTCTGCAGGTTTCTCCGATCAGAGCATCGGTCAGACTGGCCGTGGCGGTCGTAACGGTTCCACCTTCGCCAACATCGGCGGCGGTGCCAAGCTGTACTTCACCGAAAACTTCTATGCTCGTGCTGGCGTTGAAGCTCAGTACAACATCGACCAAGGCGAGACCGAGTGGGCTCCTAGCGTCGGTATCGGCGTAAACTTCGGTGGCGGCAGCAAGAAAACCGAAGCAGCTCCAGTTGCTCCGGTTGCTGAAGTCTGCTCCGACAGCGACAACGACGGCGTGTGCGACAACGTCGACAAGTGCCCGAACACCCCAGCCAACGTAACTGTTGACGCTGATGGCTGCCCGGCAGTTGCTGAAGTTGTTCGTGTTGAGCTGGACGTCAAGTTCGACTTCGACAAAGCTGTGGTCAAGCCTAACAGCTACGGCGACATCAAGAACCTCGCTGACTTCATGCAGCAATACCCACAAACCACCACCACTGTTGAAGGTCACACTGACTCCGTCGGTCCTGACGCTTACAACCAGAAACTGTCCGAGCGTCGCGCAAGCGCCGTTAAACAAGTTCTGGTCAACCAGTACGGTGTTGGCGCTAACCGCGTAAACTCGGTTGGTTACGGCGAAACCCGTCCAGTTGCTGACAACGCAACTGAAGCTGGCCGCGCAGTAAACCGTCGCGTAGAAGCAGAAGTTGAAGCACAAGCTAAGTAATTAGCCTGCTTTAATGAAAAGCCCGGCTCAGGCCGGGCTTTTCTTTGCGTGCGATTCGGCAAATCGATGCTTAATCAGCCAGCACCACCGCGTTGATCAACCTTTTTATTTCCGGTACACAGGAACCGCACTGGGTTCCGCAGCCCAGTTTTGTTTTCAACTGATTCAAGTCCAGGCCATTATCGATTTCCTTCATGATTGCACTCTGGCTGACGTTCTTGCAGTTGCAGAGAATCTTGTCGCGGGCCAGAGAGGCGTTCTTGCCTGGCTCTGTGCTGATGGGGGCCAGCATCCAGCGACGCAATTGCTCGTCCACCTGACCTTGCAGCCATAGATTCTGTAACCAGTGCTGAGCCAGGGTTTCTCCGGCCAGGCGCAAGGCGATGATGCGGCCGTTGTCGAGACGAATGCGTTTGCCGATAGAGCGCTTGGGGTCGTCATAGGCCATTACTGTCCCTTCATCCAGCCCCAACAGGTGATCGATGGCTTCCAGCAGCGAGTGCTCGGGTGCTACGTCATTGGCTGCCCGTATCACAAGGGCAGGGCGTTCGCGGCCGATCAATCCCAGGCTGACATAGGCAAATGCTTCACACAGCGGGCGCAGCGCTGTCAGGTGGCTTTGCACGTCGCCTTCGATCAGCGCGAAGAATTGCCAGGGCAGGTGGGCTTTTTCAATCCGCACCCCCGAGTGTTTGAGTTCCGGTTGTTTGGACAGAGGGTCGAAGGCGGGTTGGGTCAGCACATTGACGCCGCCCTTGAGAAAACGATCTCCCCAGTGCATCGGCAGGAATGCCTGGCCTGGGCGAACACCATCATCGCTGCTGACGGGCACGACCAGATCGCCACGGCGGCTTTTCAAATGGACCAGGTCGCCTGGCTGCAACCGGTAGCGGTCCATTTCTTCCGGGTGCAACCCCAGCACTGCCTCGCTGGCGTGACCAAACAAGCGTGCCGCCGTACCCGTGCGGCTCATGCCGTGCCATTGATCGCGCAACCGCCCGGTATTGAGTGTCAGCGGATAACGCGCATCGCGCAGCTCTTTGGCGGCGACATAGGCATCGCAGACGAACTGTGCCCGCCCCGAAGCCGTCGGGAATACGCCATCGCTGTACAAGCGAGTGGTGCCCGTGCGGGCTCCCTGAGGAAAAGGCCATTGCTGCGGGCCGCAGCGGTCGATGAGGTCGCGGTCGATACCGGACATGTCCAGATCACGGCCTTGAGTCAGGACTTTATATTCATCAAATAGCTGCCGTGGACTGGTGAAGTCGAAGAGGGCTGGCATATCGGGGCGCAGCCTGCGCTCCAGACGTTGCGCGAAATCCACGGTAATCGCCCAGTCGGGACGTGCCTGACCCGGAGCGGGAATGGCCTTGCGTACGTTGGAGATGCGTCGCTCGGAGTTGGTGACCGTGCCTTCCTTTTCACCCCAACTGGCGGCGGGCAGCAGCAGGTCGGCGAAGCGTGCGGTTTCGGTGGTCTGGAAGGCTTCCTGCAAGACAACGAACGGGCATGTGCTCAGTGCCTGTTTGACCTTTTGCTGATCAGGCAGCGATTGGGCCGGGTTGGTGCAGGCGATCCATAACGCTTTGATCTTGCCGGACTGCAACTGCTCGAACAGTTCGATGGCGGGCAGGCCGGTGGTTGCCGGTAGCGTGTCGACACCCCAATATTCGGCGACTTCGGCACGATGCTGGGGATTACCTGCTTCACGATGGCCTGGCAGCAGATTGGACAGGCTGCCGGTTTCGCGGCCACCCATCGCATTGGGCTGGCCGGTAAGAGAGAAGGGGCCTGCGCCGGGTCGGCCGATCTGGCCGGTGGCCAGATGCAGGTTGATCAGGGCGCTGTTCTTGGCGCTCCCGGCCGTGGACTGGTTCAGGCCCATGCACCAGAGCGATAGAAAGCTGGGAGCCTGGCCAATCCATCGGGCGCAGGTTTGCAGTTGCTCGACCGCAATGCCGCAGGTGTGTGCGACGTATTGTGGTGTGTAGTCGCGCACCAGGTTTTTCAGGTCTGCATAACCTTGGGTGTGCGCGTCGATGAAGTCGTCATCAACCAGGCCTTCCCATATCAGCAAATGCAGAATGCCGTGAAACAACGCCACGTCCGTTCCCGGCAGGATTGCCAGGTGCAGGTCCGCCAGCTCGCAGGTGTCTGTGCGCCTGGGGTCGATCACGATGATTTTCATCTCGGGTCGACGGCTTCTGGCTTCTTCCAGACGACGAAACAGGATGGGGTGAGCGTAAGCCATGTTGCTGCCGACGATCATCATGCAATCGCTCAGCTCGATGTCTTCATAGCTGCACGGTGGCGCGTCGGCGCCCAGACTGCGCTTGTAGCCAACCACTGCCGAAGACATGCACAGCCGGGAGTTGCTGTCGATGTTGTTGGTGCCCACCAGTGCCCGGGCCAGCTTGTTGAAGGCGTAGTAATCCTCGGTCAGCAATTGCCCCGAGATATAGAACGCTACGCTGTCGGGTCCGTGTTCCTTGATGGTGTCGGCAAAGATATTGGCGGCATGTTCCAGCGCGGTGTTCCAGTCGGTGACGCTGCGTGCCAGGTCTTTGCTCAGGCGCAGTTGCGGGTCGAGCGCTCGCGCCGACAGGTCGCCAGTCAGGTGCAGGCTTGAGCCTTTGCTGCACAGCTTGCCGAAGTTGGCCGGGTGCTGTGGGTCGCCACTGACGCCGAGAATGTTCTGTCCGTCATGTTCGATCAGGACGCCGCAGCCTACGCCGCAGTAGCAGCAGGTCGAGGCGGTGATTTGAGTGGTCGAGGGCTCGGTCATGCGCATGCTGCCTCGCCGGTAGTCTGTTCGCCAAACATCAGGTGATTGCGAATGGCATCGATCCCTCGGTTTTCCCGGATCTGCTGCAAGTACCAACTGCCGTCGGCGGTGTCGCCATACAGGCAGGCTCCGACCAGTACGTCATTCTTGATGACCAGTTTTTTGTATATGCCGCCTATAGGGTCCGAAAGAGTGATGCTTTCAGTGCCTTCCCCGCCCAGAAAGTCGCCGGCAGAAAACAGGTCGATACCGGTGACCTTCAATTTTGTTGACGTGACCGAGCCCGGATAGCGGGCGAAACCCAGTTGTGCGAGATGATTGGCGCAGACTCGGGCTTGCTCGAACAGCGGCGCGACCAGGCCATAGGCGATGCCGCGATGGCTGACGCATTCGCCGATGGCATAGACCCGTGGGTCGTAGGTTTGCAGGGTGTCGTTGACCAGAATGCCGCGGTCGCAGGGCAGGCCTGACTGTGCGGCCAGTTCCATATTGGGACGAATACCCGCGGCCATGACCACCAGATCGGCGTCAATCACGGCGCCGCTTTTGAATTGCACGGCTTGAACCTGATCTTGCTCATCGCCGAGAAAGGCTTCGGTCTGTTCATTGAGCCGGAATTTCAGGCCGCGCTGCTCCAGGGCCGCTTGCAGCATCTGGCCGCTGGTCCTGTCCAGTTGCCGCTCCAGCAGCGATTGGCCGTTGTGGATCACTGTCACATCCATGCCCCGCAACTTGAGGCCGTTGGCTGCTTCCAGCCCCAGCAGGCCGCCACCGATGACCACGGCGCGGCGGTGGGTGGTTGCAGTATCGATCATCAGTTGCGTGTCAGCGATGTCGCGATAGCCGATTACGCCCTTGAGCGTATTGCCGGGAACCGGCAGCACGAAAGGGCGTGAGCCGGTGGCGATCAGCAGGCGGTCATAGCGGGCCTGAGTGCCATCGTCTGCGATGACGATCCGTTTGGAGCGGTCGATCTTTACCACGCGGCGGTTGAGCAGCAACTGAATGTTGTGCTCTCTGTACCAGCCCAGGTCGTTGAGCACGATGTCGTCGAAGGTCTGCTCGCCAGCCAGCACCGGGGAGAGCAGGATCCGGTTGTAATTGGGGTGCGGTTCGGCGCCGAAGACGGTGATCTCGTAAAGCTCTTCGTTCAGCTTCAACAGTTCTTCAAGGGTGCGAACCCCGGCCATTCCGTTGCCGATCATCACCAGTTTGAGTTTCGCCATGTTGCCTCCGAGTGAACGACAGGGTCGTGCTCGATAAATTCTGCGCAAACAAAAAAGGCGTCCCGCCAGTTGCCTGACGAGGACGCCTTTGTCCGGTCCCGTTCTTTCGGGAAATGCAGCCCTCATCGTTGAAGGTTGCAGACTTGTGAATTACATGGAACTGCTCATGCAGCGCTTGTGCCAAGTCGCAAACAACCTGTTTACCGGGCTTCTGGCGGTCGAACGCACCCGGTTTGTGCACTGCCGTGAAGCGTTGCGCACAGATGGAGGGCGCAACTGAGTGGTTTGCCCTGTAAATGCAAGCTTGCCTCGCACCCGGGCCGGCACATGTCTATAATCGGCGCCCTGAATTCAGCTTCCAACGAGCCTTGCCCGCCCATGTATAACCTGGCCCGCCAGTTACTCTTCAAACTTTCCCCGGAAACCTCCCACGACCTGTCGCTGGACTTGATCGGCGCCGGTGGCCGGCTGGGGCTCAATAGCCTGCTGAGCAAGGCGCCTGCGCAGTTGCCGGTCAAGGTCATGGGCCTGGATTTCCCGAACCCTGTAGGTCTGGCGGCCGGGCTGGACAAGAATGGTGCGGCCATCGACGGCTTTGCGCAGCTGGGTTTTGGTTTTGTCGAGATCGGCACCGTGACGCCACGTCCGCAGCCGGGCAACCCCAAGCCTCGCATTTTCCGTCTGCCCGAAGCCGAAGCGATCATCAACCGCATGGGCTTCAACAACCTGGGCGTGGATAACCTTGTCTCCCGGGTTCAGGCCGCGAAATACAAGGGCATTCTGGGCATCAACATCGGCAAGAACTTCGATACGCCTGTCGAGCGCGCTGTCGATGACTACCTGATCTGTCTGGACAAGGTCTACGCCCACGCCAGCTATGTCACCGTCAATGTCAGCTCACCCAATACTCCGGGCCTGCGCAGCCTGCAGTTTGGCGACTCCCTCAAGCAATTGCTTGAGGCGCTGAGCCTGCGTCAGCAGGAGCTGACGCAATTGCATGGCAAGCGTGTGCCGCTGGCGATCAAGATCGCGCCAGACATGACCGATGAAGAAACCGTGCTGGTCGCCACGGCCCTGATCGAGTCCGGCATGGATGCGGTCATTGCCACCAACACCACGCTCAGCCGTGAAGGTGTCGAAGGCCTGTCCCATGCTGACGAAGCGGGCGGGCTGTCCGGTGCTCCCGTTCGGGAAAAGAGCACGCATACCGTCAAGGTGCTGGCTGCCGAACTGGCAGGACGCATGCCGATCATTGCTGCCGGTGGCATCACCGAAGGCCGGCACGCAGCCGAGAAGATCGCTGCCGGTGCGAGTCTGGTGCAGGTGTATTCCGGGTTCATCTACAAGGGGCCGGCGCTTATCCGTCAGTCGGTGGATGCTATTGCGGCCATGCCTCGCGGCTGATTTGCGGCGAAAAAAAGGGGCTCCTCGAAGGAGCCCCTGGGCCGTAGCCCGCCGCCCGGATGGGGCGTGCATGGTATTGGGTGTAAAAGTCAGTAGAAAATTTGATGGACTGGTCGGAGACTACCTTATCCGACCGCGTGAAGTTCGTTGAGTCTGTGGATTCCCGCAGTGCCGGTCATACCGTCCCAGTTGTCGCCACGTCCTTCTCGCCAACCATTGATCCATGCCTGGCGTACTGACGGTAGAGTAAAAGGGCAAAGCTCACGGGATTTACCAGTAACGCCGTATTGATATCCGCGCAAAAATGCTCTTTCCAACGGATCACGCTTGAGTCTTCTCATAGGGTATTGCCCTCGTCTGTTGACTGTTATATCCCTGAAGACCTCATGTCGAGGTCGGGCAGAATTATCTGCCGTTGGTGCCCGCTGCCGGCGTCGCGGGCCTTAGTGTCATTACCGTTGCGGTGATGACCTGAGATGAGTTCTAACCAAAGCTTGAGACGGTGTGAATGATCGTTTTGTCATAAGCACGTCACATTTAGGTCTGTAGAGCGATAAGAGGGAGGGTGTTTCAAATTTGATTCTCCTCGTAACCCTACTGACCCGCGGGTTTCAGGCGGAAGTGAGACGGGCTTGCAAATGCGAGTGATGGCGTAATGCAAACAGGGTCTATTCGACGAAGGGTCACTATGTGACTTTTTATTACCTACGTCATAGGTTCCAATATTCACTTTTTTACTGATACAAGACTGCCGTAATGACATGACAGGTTCATACGGTGGATCGGCACAAATTGTGTGCCACGCAGGCGCTCTCCATGAAAGACGCCTGTTTTAAATCTGGTCGGGCAATGCGTTGCCCGCCGCTGACGGCTCAGGCCCTGGAATACTCATGTCGGATCGCTACGAACTTTTCCTCACTTGCCCCAAAGGCCTCGAAGGCCTGCTTGCTGAGGAAGCCACCGCGCTTGGCCTTCAGGAAACACGCGAACACACCTCCGCCATTCGCGGCACGGCCGACATGGAAACCGCCTATCGGCTTTGCCTGTGGTCACGCCTGGCGAACCGGGTGCTGCTGGTGCTCAAGCGTTTTCCGATGAAAAACGCCGACGACCTTTACGAAGGTGTACTGCATGTGGACTGGCAGGACCACCTGGAAGCCGATGGCACGGTGGCGGTCGAGTTCAGCGGCCATGGTTCGGGTATCGATAACACCCACTTTGGTGCGTTGAAGGTCAAGGACGCGATTGTCGACAAGCTGCGTACCTCCGATGGCCTGCGTCCTTCGGTGGACAAGATCAACCCTGACCTGCGCGTGCATCTGCGCCTGGACCGTGGTGAAGCTATCCTGTCTCTGGACCTTTCCGGTCACAGCCTGCACCAGCGCGGCTATCGCTTGCAGCAGGGCGCGGCGCCGCTCAAGGAAAACCTGGCGGCGGCAATCCTGATCCGCTCCGGTTGGCCGCGTATCGCCGCCGAGGGTGGCGCTCTGGCTGACCCGATGTGCGGTGTCGGTACTTTCCTGGTGGAAGCCGGCATGATTGCCGCGGATATTGCGCCCAACCTCAAGCGCGAGCGTTGGGGCTTTTCGGCCTGGCTCGGCCACGTCCCGGCCTTGTGGCGCAAGCTGCATGATGAAGCTCTGGAGCGTGCAGCCGCAGGGCTTGCCAGGCCACCGCTGTGGATTCGTGGCTACGAGGCCGATCCGCGTCTTATCCAGCCGGGCCGCAACAACATCGAGCGTGCAGGCCTGAGCGACTGGATCAAGGTCTATCAGGGCGAAGTGGCGACTTTCGAGCCGCGCCCGGATCAGAACCAGAAAGGTCTGGTGATCTGTAACCCTCCCTATGGCGAGCGCCTGGGTGACGAAGCGAGCCTGCTCTATCTCTACCAGAATCTGGGCGAGCGTCTGCGTCAGGCTTGTCTCAACTGGGAAGCTGCTGTGTTCACCGGCGCGCCGGATCTGGGCAAGCGCATGGGGATTCGCAGCCACAAGCAGTACTCCTTCTGGAACGGCGCCTTGCCCTGCAAGCTGTTGCTCATCAAGGTCCTGCCGGACCAGTTCGTCACCGGCGAGCGCCGTACCCCCGAGCAGCGCCAGATCGAGCGCGAGACGCAGGTTGAAGAGCCGGTCAGCACGAACCACGAGAAGAAGCTCAACAAGAATGGCAATCCGATCAAGCCGGCTCCGGTTGTGGTCGAACAGGCTCGTTTGAGCGAAGGCGGGCAGATGTTCGCCAATCGTCTGCAAAAGAACCTCAAGCAGATGAGCAAGTGGGTTCGCCGCGAGGGCATCGACTGCTATCGCGTGTACGACGCCGATATGCCGGAGTATTCCCTGGCCATCGATCTGTACCATGACTGGGTTCACGTTCAGGAATATGCTGCGCCTAAATCCGTCGATCCAGAGAAAGCCTCGGCACGTCTGTTCGACGCGCTGGCGGCTATCCCTCAGGCCTTGAACATCGACAAGAGCCGTGTGGTGATCAAGCGTCGCGAGCGTCAGAGCGGCACGAAACAATATGAGCGTCAAAGTGCTCAAGGGCAGTTCCAGGAAGTCAACGAAGGCGGGGTCAAGCTGCTGGTGAACCTGACCGATTATCTGGATACCGGTCTGTTCCTCGATCACCGCCCGATGCGTATGCGCATTCAGCGTGAGGCGGCAGGCAAGCGCTTCCTCAACCTGTTTTCCTATACCGCCACTGCCAGCGTTCACGCGGCCAAGGGCGGGGCGCGCAGCACTACCAGTGTCGACCTTTCCCGGACTTATCTGGACTGGGCGCGGCGCAATCTGTCGCTCAACGGCTTCTCCGACAAGAACCGTCTGGAGCAGGGCGATGTCATGGCCTGGTTGCAGGCATGCCGTGAGGAGTACGACCTGATCTTTATCGATCCGCCGACGTTCTCGAACTCCAAGCGCATGGAAGGGATCTTCGATGTACAGCGTGATCAGGTCGAGTTGATAGATCTGGCCATGGCGCGTCTGGCTCCTGGTGGCGTGTTGTACTTCTCGAACAACTTCCGCAAGTTTGTGCTGGACGAGAACCTTGGCCAACGCTACGCCGTCGAGGAAATCACCGCCCAGACCATCGATCAGGATTTTGCTCGCAACAGCAAGATCCATCGCGCCTGGAAGATCATGACGCGCGTGAACTGATTCTCGTTATTCGGGCTAGGCAAATTACTGGCGAATAGCTATAAGAGAACCACGGCCAGCGTCGCGGGTTCTCTATATGGCGTCGAAACAGTTCCGGCCCAGAATTCTGGGATTCATCAGTGAACAGGCCTCTGCATGGTTGGTTGCGGCGCTGGCTTTTGCCGCCGGAGCTGCACTGACCGTCATGCTGGCGTTAGCCAATTTTGAACTGTATCAGCGTCAGTTGCGTCAACGCTTCGATCTTCTGGCCGGCGAGCGTTTCAGCCGCATTCAGGAGCGGCTGGATGGGCAGGTCAAAAGGCTTGATACCCTGCGCCGCTTCTTTCTCTATTCCGAAGAGATCACTCGTGCAGAGTACGAGGGTTTTGTCGGGCCTATGCTGGTCGGTACCCAGGCCTATACATGGACGCCCCGCGTTACCCGTGACCAGCGTGAAGCTTTTGAAGAGAGCGTTCGTCAGGCGGGCGTAAAGGATTTCTCCATACGAGAACTCGATCAGAACGGCGCATTGAAAGCAGCAGCCGTGCGCGACGAGTACTTTCCGGTCGTGTTTATCCAGACACTCAGCAAGAAGCCTCCGCCCCTGGGCTTTGATGTGTATTCCGAACGGATCCGGCATCTCGCCGTCGAGCGTTCTCGCACGCTGGGCAGAATCGTAGCGACGCCGCGTATCGATCTGGTCAGTCTGAGCAAGTCCGATACCCGTGGCATTCTGCTGATGGCGCCGGTGTTCTCGCCTGTCGCGGCCCTCGATTCGCCGACGCCTGTCTTGCGCGGCTTTGTGATGGCGATAATCAGCCTCGACCAAATGATGAACGAGGGATTGCCGAGCCAGGACAACCTGGCAATGAGCATGCTCGATTTGAGTTCGCCCGATGACTCCGAGGTTTTATATCGCTCTGCCACTGTGGCGGCCGAGAGTGACCTGCATGTCAGTACCTTGCTGAACATGGGGGATCGCGACTATCTGCTCGAAGTCCGTCCTACCGAAGCCTTTCTGCTGAGCAATCAGTCGATGGCTGGCAGTGTGGCATTGCTTGGCGGGCTCTTGAGCCTGATGCTCAGTGCTTTGCTTTACAGCCTGGTCAGCCAGCGCCAGCGTGCCTTGTACATGGTTGAGCAGCGCACCCGCGAGTTGCGTCAGCGCGAGCAGCAATTGCGGGTTACCCACGGGCAATTGCGCAATGTGCTCAACTCTGCGACTGAAGTGGCGATCATTGCTACCGATCTCAATGGTGTGATCACGACCTTCAATGTCGGCGCGCAGAAAATGCTGGGTTACTCGGACGATGAGGTGCTTGGCAAGTTCATGCTCAAGGACATGCATAGGCTGTCGGAGCTTGAGGCTCATGCCAAGGAGTTGAGTGAAGCCCAGGGGCGTCCGATCACGGCGGCGCAGGCCATGTTCGTCGATGCCAGCGAAGAGGGCAGCCATACATCCCGGGAATGGACCTTTCTGCGTCGCGATGGCAGCACGCTGATGGTCAATATGCTGATTACGGCGGTGCGTGACGATCAGGATCAGTGGATCGGTTATCTGGCGGTATGCATTGATATCACCGAGCACAAGCGTGTTTATGAGGCGCTTGAGGCGCGTGATCAGTTGCTGAAAAAGCTCAGCTCTCAAGTGCCGGGCGGTATCTACCAGTACCGGCAGGATGCCGATGGCCGTTCACGCTTTACCTACGCCAGTGTCGGCATGTGTGAGTTGTTTGAACTGAGCGAGGAGGAGTTGCTGGAGAATGCCGAGACTCTGCTTCGGCGTACTCATCCGGCCGACATCATGCGCCTTCGCGACTCCATCCGTATCAGTGCCGAGCTGTCCTTGCCCTGGAGCGAGGAGTACCGTATCGAGCTGCCGCACAAAGGACTGCGCTGGGTGCGAGGGGCCGCCACTCTGGAGCGCCTGCCCGATGGTGGCGTGCTCTGGCATGGATTCATCTCGGATATATCCGATCTCAAGCGGGTCGAGCAGGAGCTGCGAGCGCTGTCGGTGACCGATGTACTGACCGGTGCCTATAACCGCCGTTACTTCCAGGAGAGGTTGCAGTCCGAGCTGGCGCGTATCGATCGGCACGGTGGTTATCTGTCGGTCATCATGCTGGACATCGACCACTTCAAGCGCATCAACGACAAATACGGGCATGCTGTCGGGGACTCGGTGCTTCAGGCCATTTCCCGAAAGATCAGCCAGCGGCTGCGCTGTGATGATGTGTTCTGTCGTATCGGAGGGGAGGAGTTCGTCGTGTTGTGCCCCGGAACCCAGGGGCCTCAGGCCTATCAACTGGCCCTTGGTCTGCGCGAGGCCTTGCGCAACCAGCCGCTGGATACGGTCGGGCAGGTCACTGCCAGTTTCGGCATCGCCAGCTGGCGGCCGGGAGAGGGCGTTGATGCATTGCTGCTGCGGGCCGACTCAGGCGTCTATGCCGCCAAGATGGCGGGCAGGGACAGGGTCGAACCGGAGCTCGACTGATACGGTAGGAGCGAATTCATTCGCGAAGGGGCCGCCTTCCATGACGTCTCGCGAATGAATTCGTTCCTACCGGTTGCGCGGCAGCTCAGGGCTGCAGAATGGAGACCGTGCTGTTGGTCAGTTTCGGTTGGCGATAAAGATCGACCAGTACTTCGTCCAGAATCGATGACGCGCCAAACGGACGTGGATCATTGAGGATGGCCACGACCGCCCAGGTATTGCCATTGCTGTCACGACTGAAACCTGCAATTGCCCTGACGGTGTTCAGCGTACCTGTCTTGATATGAGCCTCGCCCAGCAGTGGGGTGCGCTTCAGACGCTTGCGCATGGTGCCGTCCATACCGACCAGAGGCATGGAGCTCATGAATTCAGCGGCATAGGGGCTGCGCCATGCCGCTTGCAGGATGATTGCCATTTCCCGTGCGCTGACACGTTCTGCGCGTGACAGGCCTGAACCGTTTTCCATGACCAGATGCGGTGCAGTGATGCCTTTCTTCGCCAGCCACTGGCGGATTACCCGCTGTGCTGCCCGTGCATCATCGCCGTCGGCGTCATTGCGAAACTCCTGTCCCAGGCTGAGGAACAGTTGTTGAGCCATGGTGTTGTTGCTGTATTTGTTGATGTCGCGGATCACTTCAACCAGGTCTGGCGAGAAGGCCTTTGCCAGCAGCTTTGCGCTGCCGGGCACGACATCGACACGATCCCTGCCCAGAATGCTGCCGCCCAGTTCCTGCCAGATGGCCCGTACTGCGCCAGCGGCGTAGGTCGGGTGGTCCAGCAGCGAAAGGTAGGTCTGGGAGTTGCAGCCATTGCCCAGCTGGCCACTGACCGTCACGTTGACGCTGCCATCAGGCTGCGGAACCGGGTTGTAGCGTACATCGCCCGTGCATTGTTTGGACGGCAGCGCTTTGACCTGATTGTCGATACGGATGGTCGCAATGGGCGGCTCGACCGAAACCCGGATCTTGCCGTCATCGTTGCGGGTGACGAAGCGCAAGGCTTTCAGGTTGACCATCAGCGAGTCGGGCTTGACCAGGAACGGCTTGTTGTCGTCATTGCCGTCATCATTGAACTCGGGCAACTGGGGCTGCACGAAATGGCTGCGGTCCAGCACCAGATCGCCCGTCACCTGCTGTACGCCGTTGGCGCGCAGGTCGCGCATCAGCAACCAGAGCTTTTCCATATTGAGCTTGGGATCGCCGCCGCCCTTCAGGTACAGGTTGCCTTGCAGAACGCCATTGCTCAGGGTGCCATCGGTAAAGAATTCGGTTTTCCACTGGTGAGTCGGGCCGAGGATTTCCAGCGCGGCGTAAGTGGTGATCAGCTTCATGGTCGATGCCGGGTTCACGGACACGTCGGCATTGAAGACTGTCGGGGTGCCAGGGCCGGTGAGGGGCAGCATGACCACTGACAGCGCGTTGTCATTCAGCTTGCTGGCCTTGAGGGCTTGCTGGACCTTGGCGGGAAGAGTGGTGTTGATGACGGCAGCATGAACAGGAAGTGCCAGTGGCAGGAGAAATGAGGCAAGAAGCAATGGACGCAAAGATTTGATCATCAAAAAAACCCTACAGCAAAGAAGGGGAACAAAAAGAGGGCATGGATGAATTCCCTCGGTAACAATAATAGACGCCTGAGGCCCAAGGGTAATAACACAAGGCCAGCGCTGTAACAGAACGGCATTATGCCCCAAGCCGGACCTGCGTGGGCTGTAGCATGGTGTTGTAACAGGATTTTTTTGTATGGGAGAGCATCTGGTCGACTGCGCTTCGGGCCACCGGTGTCGGGTGCTTCTCGCAGCCGTTAGATTATTGGAGGTTTGCGCAATTCCTGAATCTGGAGTCAGCATCGCAGAGGAGTTTCTGCATCATCTGGGGGGACTGTCCAAACGCACGCAAGAAAGCCTGGCGCATCCGCTCCCTATCCCCGAATCCGGCTTCGCGAGCTACCACTTCGACCGGATGGCGACTGGTTTCCATCATGATCCGTGCCGACTCAACCCGCAGTCGCTCCACTGCTTTAGCGGGTGTTTCCCCTGTTTCTTCGCGAAACACACGGCTGAACTGCCGGGGGCTGAGCCTTGCGACCTCAGCGAGCGCTTCCACTGAAAGGTCGCTGCGCAAGTTTTCCCGGGCATAGGCCAGCACCAACTGCACTCTGTCGGACTTGGGGGCCAGTTCAAGGAGTGTCGACAATTGAGATTGTTCGCTGCTGCGTCGCTGAGGAATGACCAGTTTACGAGCGACTTGCCGCGCAAGGTCACTGCCAAAGTCGTTTTCGACCATGGCAAGTGCCAGGTCAATGCCAGCGCTCATGCCAGCCCCTGTCCAGGCTTGGCCATCCACGACGAACAGACGATCCTCTTCGAGCTGGATATCGGGGAATCGTTTCTTGAAGGCTGGTACATGCATCCAGTGTGTCGTCGCGCGTTTTCCCTCAAGCAAGCCTGCTTCTGCGAGCACAAAAATGCCTGTGCAAAGTGATGCGACTCGACGCGATTGTGAGGAGACGCTCCGTACGCAATCCAGCAGTGACGAGGAGGGGACACCCACTTCAAGGAACCCGCTCACTATGACGGTGTGGTAACCGGCCGGATCAAATGCGGCGGTGTTCACCGAGAAGCCCTGGGATGACATGACTGCGCCCCCAGTCTCCGAAATCACTTGAAAGTCATAGACGGCTTCACCACGAAGCAGATTGGCGCACTCGAATACTGACCCCAGAGACAGGCTCAGCGCTTGGAATTTGGGGTATACCACCAGCGCAACGGTATGCATCAGGCCTCTTCCAAAGTGTTTTTCAGCGGGGATTGTCGTTAGAAGCCCGCCCGTTGGCAACGATCTTTCCTGGTGCGGGAGTCGTGTCCGAAATCCTTGCAGATATGACATTGTTCGTACCGCTTCGGTCTCGTAGCATTCTCTTCAACGGCCTAGACGACTGGTCTAATTCAGGTTTGGAGCTATGAATACGACTGGATGCAACACTACAAGACAGCGGATTCTGGATTCGGCGCTGACCATCGTGGGGCACAAAGGCTTTTCGGCTGTCGGCCTTAATGAAGTGCTCAACGCTGCCCATGTCCCAAAGGGCTCGTTCTATCACTACTTTGACTCCAAGGACGTTTTCGGAAAGGCCTTGCTGGAGCGCTATTTCGAGCTGTACCACAGCGATATGGACGCCATTTTCCGGGACCCTGGCCTGTCGGGAAGAGAGCGGTTATTGAGGTACTGGGAGTATTGGGCAGCAAACCAGACCGGCACCACCGATTGCAGGAAATGCCTGGCCGTAAAGCTTGGCGCTGAGGTCGCGGACTTGTCCGAGTTGATGAGGCTGGAGCTTGAGCGCGGCACGTCAGTGACCATTGCACGGCTGACCCTTGCGATTGAAGAGGCTGTCGAGGACCGTTCTGTCTCTATCCGGGAGCCTGCTGCAAGCGTTGCTTACAGACTGTACGAGTTGTGGCTCGGAGCCAGTGTCATGGTCAAGATCACCCGAACGGCAATGCCTTTCGATCAGGCGATGCTTGAAACCCGACGTGTATTTGCAGAGGGATGACGCATCCCGCCCCATGACCATGGCGAGTGAGTACCTGTTTTTCGTTCGGCGCCGAGACTCGTAGTCAAGGCAACCTCTATCGACACTCAATCATTTGTTTTCGGACAACAGCCCGGAGCATGGGCTCGTTCGTCCTTGAAAAATAATCAGCATCCACAGGAGCGTATATGGTGAATCACCCGCAGCTTTTTTCCCCTGTCAGATTGGGTAGCCACTCTCTCAGGAACCGTATTGTCCTGCCTCCGTTGACCCGTCAGCGCAGTGCTCAACCTGGAGATGTTCCTACGGATTTGATGGCTCTCTATTATCGCCAGCGTGCCAGTGCAGGGTTCATGGTCAGTGAGGGCACCCAGATCGAGCCTCGTGGGCAAGGATATGCATGGACGCCGGGTATCTACAGCCAGGAGCAGGTCGATGGCTGGCGCAAGGTCACCGATGCGGTGCATGCCGAAGGCGGTGTGATCTTCGCACAGCTATGGCATGTCGGTCGGGTTTCCCATGCGCAGTTGCAGCCGGGCGCAGAAGCTCCTGTTGCGCCCTCGGCCATCGCTGCCGAGAAGGTCAAGGCGTTCATCGAGACCGGGCCGGGTGCCGGTATTCTGGTTCCGCCTTCTACTCCGCGTGAACTGAGTCGTACGGAGATCCATGAACTGGTGGCCTTGTATGTACAGGCTGCACGCAATGCGATTTCTGCGGGTTTTGATGGCGTAGAGATCCATTCTGCCAATGGCTATCTGGTCAATCAGTTCATCTCGGCGCACTCCAATCATCGTGATGACGAGTACGGTGGTTCTCTCGACAATCGCCTGCGCTTTTTGCGAGAGATCGTACAGGCGGTGGCTGACGCTGTTGGCCCGCAGCGTCTGGGTGTCCGTTTCACGCCTCTGTTCACCAGCACCGATCAGGATCGTGTCTACATCGGTCTGGTCGAGGAGGACCCGCACGCGACCTACATCGAGGCTATCAAGGTTCTGGAAGACGCTGGAGTGGCTTATGTTTCCCTTGCCGAAGCCGACTGGGACAATGCTCCCGATCTGCCTGAGCAGTTTCGTCGCGATGTGCGTGACACGTTCAGTGGCCGGATCATGTATGCCGGGCGCTATACGCCGGAACGTGGAGTACGGCTCATCGAGGAAGGTCTGGCCGACCTGATCGCTTTCGGTCGCCCCTTTATCGCCAACCCGGATCTACCGGCCAGAATTGCAAATGGCTGGCCGCTTAACGAACTGGATACTGCCAACATGTATGGGGGCGCAGAGAAAGGGTTTACCAGCTACCCCACCTATGCCGCAGAGTAATCTTCGTCGTTTGTTGCGAGGGGCATACGAGGTGATGCTTCATTGAAAACAAATCGGGCCATCACAATGGATGGCCCGATATGCAGTCACTCAGTTAGCCGGATTGATCGGCTTTTCCGGGTACCAGGCGTCCAGCAGCGGGCTGACTTCAACCTTGACCACTTCGCTGCGGCCTTTGAGCCAGGCTTCTACTGCAGCGCGTTGCTCTTCGCTGACCGAACCACGATCAGCCAGGCAAACCAGACCGTAGTCATCGCCGCCAACGTAGTCCAGACCGTTCGCGTCCATGGCTTCTGTCAGGAAAGCGTCCAGGAAGGCATCAACTGCCTCGTCATCCAGATCCTCTTTGAATTCCAGATTGAGCTCGAAGCCCAATTCCTGGAACTCGTCTACACAGAGCTTTTTGCGCAGACGACGGGAGCGGTTAGTGGCCATGAAGCGATCCTCTTAGGTAATTTCGGGGCGCAGTCTATCAGTTAAGCGGTGACGGTGCCTGCTTCACTGTTGTTTCACTTTCTGTTCCTGCCTTGTTACTGCCCGTTGTTTCCTGCCTGTTGCTCGATCAATGCTTCTTCCAGTGCAAGCATCGCGGCGTCTACTTCCTGATGACAGGCTTTGAGGACGTCGGGGGGCGTGCCAGGCTTGCATGCCTCTTCCAGGGCTTCACAGCTTTCGATTACCCGCGCTGCGCCAATGATTCGTGCTGCGCCTTTGATGCGGTGAGCCATCTCGCCAATACTTTCGTGCCTGTTCCGGGCCATCAGGTCGTTGAGGGCCTGGCGGTCTTCCTGGCTGCTGCGCAGCAGTTGCGCGAGCAGGCGCTGGATCATTTCCGGTCGGCCTGCGGTCAGGTTGTCCAGGCTGTCCAGGTTGAGGGCAGGTATTGCAGGGGCCACGGACAGGGCCGAGCGGCTCGGGACCTTGGCCAGTAGCTCGCTGAGGGTTGTCAGGCCGATGGGCTTGAACAGGCAGTCGTCCATTCCCGCCTGCAGACAGCGCTGGATCTCCTCGGGCAATGCATTGGCCGTGAAGCCCCAGACAATGCACGGCAAAAGGTGTTCGGCCTGTTCATGAGCCCTGATTGCGCGGGTGAGGTCATAGCCATTCATGACGGGCATGTTGCAGTCTGCTACCACCAGATCGAACGGTTCGGCCAGCCAGCGCTCAAGCCCTTGTGCCCCGTCTTCAGCCACTTCGCAACGATGGCCGAGAAAGCCCAGTTGCTGGCAAAGCAGCAGCCTGTTGGCGGGATGGTCGTCGACGATCAGGATATTCAAGGGCGGGCGAGGCTGGAGCGAGACTGTTTCGGGCTTTGAGGGGGTGGCCAGCGGTTCAAGCGTGGTCAGTTCCAGTGTCATGTGTACCCGTGTCCCGTGACCCGGTTCGCTATGCAGGGTCAGTGTGCCGCCCATCATCTTGCAGAGGCTGCGACAGATGACCAGCCCCAGCCCGGCGCCGGTGCGGGCCATCCGTGCCTGATTGTCGGCCTGGCTGAAAGGCTCGAACAGGCGTTGCTGATCTTCGGCGCTGATGCCTATCCCGCTGTCTTGAACGGTGACGCTCAAGTGCAGTTGCTGCTCGCTGGAGCTGTTTTCGGCTTGCAGCGTGACGCTGACCTGACCCTGCTGGGTGAACTTGATCGCGTTGCTGATCAGGTTGGACAGAATCTGCTTGAAGCGCATGGGGTCGATCAGGACATCGGTGTTGGTCCGGCTGTCGAGCTCCAGCAGCAAAGCCAGTTTCTTTTGCCGGGCCAGACTGTCGAACACGCGGGTGACCGACTCCACCAGTTGGCGCAGGTTGGCCCGTTCGGGGCTGAGGGTCAGGCGTCCGGATTCGATGCGGGCGATATCGAGGATGTCGCCGATGAGTTCCAGCATGTCCGTGGCCGAGTTGTAGGCGACTTCGATGGCGGAGCGTTCCAGCACACCCTGGTCTGCACGCTTGAGGGCCAGCTCCAGCATGCCGATGACCGCGTTCATGGGCGTGCGGATTTCGTGGCTCATGGTCGCAAGAAAGGTGCTCTTTGCCCGGTTGGCATTGTCGGCCAGTTCCTTGGCTGCTTGCAGTTCTTCGATCAACTGACGGCGTTCGCTGATATCGATCCAGCCACCGATGATGCCTTGCACTTCGGCGAGGGAATCGCGAAACGGCAATATCCAGTGGTAGATGGTCAGCTGGCGTTCGCCGATATGCAGGGTCCGATCGAGAATCAAGGGCGTGCCGCTGGCCATGACGCGCTGGTAGTCGGCGGCATATTCACGGGCCTCGAATGCATTGCTCAGCACGCCTTCGGTAGCGCTCTTGCCGATGATGTTTTCACGGCGGGCCTCGAATACATTGAGGTAGCTGTCGTTGCACATGCGCAGCAAGCCTTCGCGGTCACGGACGTAGATCGGGTGCGGTGTGCCGTTGACCAGCGCGCTCATGAATTCCAGTTGATCGCCCAGCGCCCGTTCTGCTGCCTCACGCTGTTTTATCTGGCGGCGCATGTAGGCATTCCAGACCAGCAGGCCGAGCAGCAGCAGGCCGGCGCCGGTGAGGATCTGATAGATGAGGCGCTGGTAGTTGTGCCATGTGACGCCGACTGGCGTATACGAGCGCCAGCGGTTATTGATGGTTGCCAGGTCCTGTGGCGCAATGCTGGTCAGGGCCTTGTCGAGAATCGAGGTGAGTTCGAGGGCGTTGCGTGAGGTGGCCATGGAAATAAGCGCCGGGTCCTCGCCAACGGTGGCCGTGATCTGTAGACGTTCCTCGAATACACCTGAGGACAGGAAGTAGTTTGCGCTGAGCAGAGACGTGATCGCGCCCTCGACCTTGCCAGTGGCAAGCATGTCCAGCGCCTGGAACGGGTTATCGATTTCTACCGCGACAACATCGGGGTATTCGTGTCGCAACCAGGGCAGTATCGGGCTGCCCTGGATGATTGCAAGACGCATCTTGCCCATCTGTTCCAGATAGGACGGAGCGTCCGGGTCCTTGCGGGTTATCAGGACGAAGGAGTTGTCGATATAGGGACGGCTGAAGCTGAACAGGTCTGCGCGCTCATCGCTTGAAGCCATGGCACCGATCATGTCTGCCTGCCCCTGAATCACCTGGTTCATCATGTCGCTTGAGCTTGATGCGCGTATCACCTCGAACTTCAGGCCGGTACGCAGGCGTACGAGTTCAAGCAGGTCTGCGGTAATGCCCCGGAAATTGCCGTTGGCGTCGTAAAAGGTCAAGGGAGCATAGGTTTCGTTGACGGCCACGCGCACTGTCGGGTGCCGGGCAATCCAGCGCTCTTCGCGTTGGGTCAGTTGCAGTTTCTGGTCGGTCAGCAGCATATCGATGCCGGCGCCCCAGCGTTTGGAAATGTCGATGCGCTCGTCGACCGGAATGGCCTTGAGTGTCTGATTGACGATGCCCAGTAGCGGTGAGTTTTCATTGCTGATGGCAAAGCTGAAGCCGTTGGCTTCGTGCTTGCCGAAACTGGCCATTTTTACATTGTTCAGATAGCCCTTGTTGATGATGTATTGCGTGGAAATGGTGTCGCCGAGAAAGACATCGGCCTGATTGAAAGCCACAGCATTGATGGCGTTCTGAAAAGAGGGGTAGGTTTGCAGGATTGCATCGGGATAGAGCGCCTGGACCTCGGCCAGGGGCAGGTAGTGATAGACCATGCTCAGACGCATGCCCTTCAGGCCGTCGGTCAATGAACGTGTATCGCCTGAGCGCACGAGCAGAACGGGCTGGTCCACTGCGTAGGGTATTGAGAGTCTGATGTTGCGGTCCACGGCTTCAAAGCCATTGGCGCTTCCCAGGAGGTCTATCTGGCCGGTTATGAGCGCGTTCATCGCGGCTTCACGGTTTTCAAAGCGCTGGACCCTGACGGGGAGGTCCAGTGCCCGCGAGAGGATGCTGGCGTAATCGGCCGTGATGCCTTCGTAGTCATTGCCGGAAATGGTGATATCGAATGGCGGGTAGTCCGGTGCCGATGTGCCAAGAGTCAGTTCACGCTTGCTACGTACCCATTGCCACTGGGCGCTGTCCAGCTTCACATCCATGTGAGCCGGGCTTGAACGGCCGAGCAGGGTGTAGTGGTCCGCCGCCTCAAGGTTGGTAGGTATGCTCCAGCCTAGGCATATGCTCGTTGCCAGTATCAGAAAATGTTTAAAGCACTTGGGCATCCGGGTTCTCACACTAGCGCGTTGCGTTTTGCCATCTCGATAAGTTCTACCAAGGTTTTTGTTTTCAGCTTTTGCATGAGTCGGGTCTTGTAAGTGCTGACGGTCTTGTTGCTGAGGAACATGCCCTTGGCGATTTCCTTGTTGGAGCGCCCCTGGGCAAATAATTGCAGTACCATCAATTCGCGATCATTCACCAGTTTGAACAGTTCTATTTCGCTGGGCTGGCCATCTTCGCGAACGGCCGGGGTCAATGCCTGACTGGGAAAGTAATTGTAGCCGGATAATACCGCTTTAACAGAACTCAGGAGTTCGCTCAGGTCTTCCTGTTTACACACATAACCGGCTGCTCCGGATTGCATGCAGCGAATGGCGAAAATAGTGGGTGTTTGCGAGGTCAGCACGAGGATTTTCGATGACAGGCCCATGCTGTTGAAGCGGGCCAGTACTTCCAGGCCATCGAGCTTGGGGATGCTGATGTCGAGGATGATCAGGTCAGGCATGCATTCGCGGACCATTTGCATGGCGTCCACGCCGTTATCGGTTTCGCCGACCACTTCATAGTTTTCGTTTTCCAGCAGCATCCTGACGGCCAGGCGAATAACGGGATGATCGTCGATGATAAAAACTGAGTTCATAATTCAATCCATACAAGCAGCGAAGAAAGCGCGCACCTTAGCTCAGATGTTCGGGCAGGCACATGAATGGACCCGCTCGGCAGGTGTATATAGGAAAGTTCCTACAGTAATTAGAGTATCGGAGTACGTAAAAGCCCACGTCGGGATTTAAGTTTTTAAAAAAACAGTCTGTTCTAGTGTGCGGATCAGTTATTGAGTTTCATCTTGTTTATTGCGTTTGGGAATTACCCTTCACAGGAATCGTCGGTTGCCTACAGTGCAAAGGTGTATTCACTGGCGTAGTGCCAGTCTTGATACGCTGGAGCCGGAATATTGAAAACCCGGGAGTCAGCGGCCGGGCAGTCTGGCCAGCAGGCGGGAGAGGTCAGGGCCGTGCAGAGGCTTGCTCAGGCAACCCAGCAGCGGAATCCCGCGCTCAATGGCCTGTTGCTCCAGCTCTTGAAGATGTGACGGGTCCAGGCCGCTCAGAACGATGGCCTGTCGTATGAAACCCTTCTTGTAGGCCTCGTCGATCAGGTCGAACCCCATGTGCTCGGGCAGGCACTGGTCGCACAGCAGAAGGTCGTAGGGTTCAGTGCTGCGCTCCATGGCGGCCATGGCCTCCAGGGCATTGAGGGCCGGAGTCAGCAGGAAATATCCTTGGTTGTTCAGCAGGATCTGGGTGGCGATCAGTTGAAAGGGGTGATCCTCTACCAGCAGGATTCGCAAGTCGTTTTTAAACATGGGGTTTCCGGCAAGGCGGCAGAGTGCCTCGCTGGCGTTTGCCAGTCCGGCAGTTAAAGTGGCTGGATTATTGGGGGAGCTGTGAAGGGGAGGCGATAGGACGTTTTTGGCCTGTGTGTAGGCCTTTTCTGAAGTTGTTGTGCATGGCCGTGATGACCGGACACATGAATCGAGTATGTCCGGCCAGTCGGTACTTCATATCTGCCCGGAGCGTCCGGTCATTTCCCTGGCCATTTCGGTGGCATAGCTGTCGGTCATGCCGGCGATGAAGTCGATCATGCGCAGGAATGACGTGTGCAAGGGTGCCTTGGGGTCGGGTGCGTTATTGCCCAGCAGGTCAAGGATGCGCCTGTTCTTGAACGATGGCGCACGTCCTCCGAATTGCTCGACAGCCGCGCCGCAGAAGGCATTGAGCAGGATTTCAAGGGTGGTATAGGCACCGATCTCATGCAGGGTCTTGCGCTTGTCCTGGAAAATCTTCTTGCGCGCGATGTCTTTGGCGTTCAGCACGCAACGCTTGGCCGGACCATGCATGTGCTCGACCAGATCGCCGGGAAGCGTACCGGCCAGCAAGGCATCCTGCTGCTCAACGAAGGCGCGGGCGGCGGCATTGGTCAGGTGCTCGATGGCCTTGCCGCGCAATATGGCCAGTTTGCGGCGGCGCGAGTCACCGGGACCCAGTTGGCGATAGGTTTCGGGCAGGTCATCGCCTACCAGCCCCAGCAGCAGTGACTCGACTTCTGCGTAGTCCAGCAGCTCCATTTCCAGCCCGTCTTCCAGGTCGATCAGGGCGTAGCAGATGTCATCGGCGGCCTCCATCAGGTAAACCAGAGGGTGGCGCGCCCAGCGCTGATCTTCCAGTTGTGGCAGGCCCAGTTTATGGGCGATCTGTTCAAGGATCGGCAATTCGCTCTGATAGCAGCCGAACTTGTGCTTCTTGTAGCCCAGTGAGTCGGCGTGCCGGGCGGTCCACGGGTATTTGAGGTAGGTGCCCAGAGTGGCGTAGGTCAGGCGGGTGCCGCCGTCGAACTGGTGATATTCCAGTTGGGTCAGGACACGAAAGCCCTGGGCGTTGCCTTCGAAGTTGAGGAAGTCGTTGCGCTCGGTTTCGCTCATCGCATCGAGCCAGCCGCGTCTGGCAGCCTGGTTGAACCAGTTGCGGATCGCGTCTTCACCCGAATGGCCGAACGGCGGATTGCCGATGTCATGGGCCAGGCAAGCCGATTGCACCACCATGCCCAGGTCGCTGGGGTCGCACCAGTCGGGCAGGGCGCCGCGCAGGGTTTCACCAACGCGCATACCCAGCGAACGCCCGACGCAACTGACTTCCAGCGAGTGGGTCAGGCGTGTGTGGATGTGGTCGTTGCTCGAAACCGGATGGACTTGTGTCTTGCGCCCCAGACGCCGGAAGGCACCCGAGAAGATGATGCGGTCATGGTCTTTGTGGAAAGGGCTGCGCCCCAGTTCTTCAGGGCTATGCAGCGGCTTGCCGAGTCGTTCGCGGTTAAGCAGGGTCTGCCAATCCAAGGCTTTCACTCCGTTATTTTCGAGACGGGCCTAGCTTCCCGGTTCAGTCGTCGGACCGCAAGGCCTGTCACATCCCGGCGGCGTCGATATCGATCAGCAGCAGGCGGTTGCCATTGTCGAAGAACTGCCCGGCGGTCAGGCAATACTGATTGCTTGTCGCATCACGGTAGGTGTTGGACAGGGTCAGCCTGCGCTCGTCCCAGCCTTCGGCCAGAAGGTGATAGAAATAGGGTCGCCAGGACCAGTTATGCCCCAGATATCGTGCATCGGCGTGCCAGGCACCATCGAGCCATTCCAGGTTTGGCGTGAGTTGGGTGCCATGCCGGTCGCATTGATAGAAACGCAGCAGCCACGGATAGTTCTGTACTTGTGGCAAATCGCTGACCGGCAGTTTCTTTTCTGCCCAGCGTTGCAGGAGCTGCATCAGTTGTGTCAGTTGCTGGCGCAGCCCCATCAGTCGGGCACGCTCTGCGACCTTTTGCAGGACGTAACGATCTCGCAGTTCTGCAAATTGCCTGACGAAGGCATCGGCGGCAAAAAAGTCCAGCTCACCCCTGGCGAACAGATACCCCTGAACATAGCGCGAGCCGCATTCCAGGGCGAAATTCAGTTCGGCCTCGGTTTCCACGCCTTCTGCAATGATCCAGCAACCGGTCTTTTCTGCCATCAGGGCCAGAGCCTTGACCACATCACTGCTGGGGCCGCCCCGTGCTGCGGCCTGGAACAGGCGCATGTCGAGCTTGAGAATGTCCGGTTGCAGGGCCAGCACGCGGTCCAGTTGCGAGTAACCGGCACCGAAGTCGTCAATGGCGATACGGGCTCCGGCCTCGCGATAGCGTGCGACAACATCGGTCAGCCGCTGGCTGTCACCGCCCAGTTCGGTTATTTCAAACACGATGCGTTCAGGAGGAACGTTGTGTCGATACAACTGCTCAAGGCTGGGGAGGGCTTGTCCGGGTCGAAGACGGCTGATCCAGCGGGGCGAGATATTCAGGCTCAGAAACCAGTCATCGGGCGCTTCATGCAAACGGCTCAGGGCATTGTCCCTGATCATCCGGTCAAGGTGACGCAGGTCGGCGGCAGGCACTTTCGGGTCAGAGAACAACGGGCCGACCGATTCCAGCTGGCCGTTTTCCTTACGAATTCTTCCCAGAGCTTCAACACCAGCAATGCGGCCGGTAGCGGTATCGATGAATGGCTGAAAGCAGGCAAAGGGTTGCCCTTTCACATATTTCTCCTTACTTACACAGCACCAAGACGCGCCCCGAATCAGATTCGGGGCGGGCACTTGTTACATATGTTGCAAGAATGTAGCCAAACGCAGGTCAGTGTTTGCCCGTACGGTTTTGCAGTGCGACCTTGAGCAGGGGCAACAAGGTGACCCCCAGTTTGACCATGCGGCTCAGGGCGCTGGTCTGTCCGCTTTTGGCCCCTCGTCCACTGAAGAAACCCAACAGGGCGACGGCACCCATTCCCCACAGGGGCGCATGCTTGATGCCCAGGGCGCCTTGCCAGTCGTTTTTCAGGCCGCGCACCCGTTGCAAGGGCTGTAGCAGGTGTGCCGACTCGTGACGTATTTCCTGGCGATGCATTTCCATGCGCAGGCGAATCAGCGCCTTGCGCAGTTCACGCCGGGTATTGCCGCTGTGCGACTTCGGTTCATTCATGGCATCAATCGCTCACGGTCGTTGGCCAGTTCTTCGAGGGTCGCACTGAAGGGCGAAGACTCGTCGAAGATTGCCTCTTTCAGGCGCAATCCACAGAACACCGCTGCCAGGAAATAGAACGAGCACAGGCCAATGATGCCGGCCAGACGATAGCTGTCCCACAGAATGATCAGGAGCAGTGCCGATAGTCCGGTCAACAGCAACAGGGCAAACACCAGTGCCAGACCGGCGAACAGCAGCAGGCTCAAGGTGCGGGCTTTCTGTTCCTGCAACTCGATCCCGAACAGTTCGACATGGCTGTGCAGCAAGCCAAGAAATGCAGCGCCCAGGCGCCGCGGTGAAGAGCCCTGGTCAGCCTTGGGCGACCCTGATTCAGTTCCGAGGCTCATGGGATCAGCGCCTCGTGGCCAGCAGGCCCAGGATGAACCCGACACCGGCAGCGATACCCACCGATTGCCATGGATTGTTCTGGACATAATCTTCCGTGGCGGTAACGGCTGCCTGACCGCGTTCGCGCAGGGATTCTTCGGTCAGCTTCAGGGTTTCGCGGGCACGCAACAGGCTCTCGTGGATCTGATTGCGTAGCTCGTCTGCCTGATCACCGGCGAGTGTGGCGGTGTGCTCAAGCAGTTTTTCGGTGTCGGCGACCAGAGTCTGAAAATCTGCCATCAATATCTCTTGAGCATTCTGTGCTGTTTGGCGAGCCATGTTTTTCTCCGTCAGGTGGCGTATGGATGTTTCGAGTGCAGCGGATTCGTGAAGGTTCATTTCAATTGCCGCGTCCAGCCCGGGCGCAGCAGCTTTTGACTTATGTTGGTGCGCCATCGGGGGCGAGCGCGCTAATTTGGCGTGTGCTGCCCGGGATGCAGGCGGGCGTCGATGCAACTGACCAGAACAAAGGTAATGCATTGTCGAAGATTTTGCGTGATTGTGCCTTGCCCCTGTCGGATTGCTTCCCTACAGGTGCAACTGAACGGCATGAGCCCGGGGTTTCATAATTTCCACGCTTGGCTATGCTCTCTATCGAATTGTGGGGTCGGTAATCGAGTACTGCGTTGCCATGGAGCAACGGTGGTCAGTAATGGAGAAAGGCATGGAGCGGCTGTATTCCCTGCAAGGGCTCAGGGGCGTGGCGGTGTTGGGCGTCGTGCTGTTCCATATGATGTCATTGGAGGAAAAGTTTTCCGGGGGCGATATTCTTCTGCCGCCTTTTCTCGAATTTTTCCAGTTGGGCGTCGATCTGTTCTTTGTGATCAGCGGCTTTGTGATGGTGATTGTCAGTCGCGGGCGTTTCCAGAACAGCGTCGAGGCTCAGCGCTTTCTGTTCAACCGTGTTTCGCGAATCTACCCGACCTACTGGCTGTATTTCTTCATCACCCTCGGGGTGTACCTGGCCATGCCCGGTCTGGTCAACAGCGGCCATGGTTCATCCAATCTGCTGATGTCCTTTCTGTTGCTGCCCAACGATAAAGTCCTGCTGGTGATGGTGGCCTGGTCGCTGGTGTTCGAGCTGTGGTTTTACCTGATGTTTTCCGGCTTCCTGTGGTTCCGGGAGCGGAGCCTGCCAGTGTTGCTGGCGATCTGGGCCTTGGTCATCGTGGTGTTCAATACCCTGGAGAACTGGGAAGACTACTCACCGGCGCTGAAGATCATCCTGCATCCCTATTCGCTGGAATTCATCATCGGTGTGGCGCTGGCGCTGTTCTTCTATGGGCCATACAGCTCGCGTGTGCCGACTGCGGCGCTCTGGCTGTTGCTGGTCATTGCGTTGGTGGGCATGCCCCTGATCGGTGTTTATCGTCTCTACGACAGCCAGGGTTTGTTACGCATGCTGGCCGTCGGGGCGACATTCGGCGGGCTGGTGTTGAGCCTTGCATTGCTGGAACGACGCAAGAGAATCGCAATGCCCCGGTTTCTGGTTGCTGTAGGCGATATGTCCTATACGGTTTATCTGTCGCATCTTCTGGTGCTGGGCGTTATAGGTCGGGTCTGGCATTGGGTGGGCGCATGGCCGCAAAGCTATCTGGACAACCTGTTCTTTGCGGTGCTGATGATGGCTGCCGTGGTGTGTTATGGCTGGGTGGGCTATCGCTGTTTCGAGAAGCCGGTCCTCGATCGTGCCAACGAATTCTGTAAACGGCGCTTTAGAAATGACGCCCGGATGGTGGGTTCATAGAAAATCATGTCTGGCGAGGAACCATGGGTTTCTGCTGTGATGCGCGGTCATTGAGACGCCATGATCAGGAACCTTGCCGATGGGCTTGCAGACACTTACGCCCTACGGAGGCATCACGGTCATGCTTCCGGCCGCTCTGGTCATTGGAGGCTGGCTCTGGGCGACCCGATCCAGAACGGCGGCGCTGTTGTGGGGCCTGACCTTGCTGGTGGCGTATTCGACCGTGGTTGCCAGCAAGATCCTGTTCAAGGGCTGGGGCGTGGCGCTGGACAGTCTGGGAGTCTATGTCCTCAGCGGTCATGCCATGAATACCTGTCTGGTGTTGACGGTCGGCTTGAGCCTGTTGGCCCGGCAGATTCGTCACCGGTTGCGCTGGCCAGCAGCGGCCATGGGATTGCTGCTGGGCTGGTTGTTCAGCGTCTATTGCGTGGCACCCTTCATTCATCCTCTGCCCGAAGCGGTCGCCGGTGCCTTGTTGGGTTCTCTGGCTGCTTGCGCATTCCTGGCCTGTCTGGAAAACCATTCCGGCACACGGATTCCTTCAAGCGCCGTTTTTGCCGGGCTGTTGGTCATTGCTATCAGCAGCACGACCACCAAGTACAACGCCGAAAAACTGCTCGACCGGATCTCAACGAAGATGTCCGGCTCCGAGGAGGCTTTCAGGCAACCGGAATGGCGAGACCCGCAAGACAACTCGCGCTGAAACATCAACAGTCCTAGAATGGTCGGCCTACGTCATTTCTATCCCAGAGGATGTTTTCCATGCCTCCCGAATGCCAATTGTTCGGTACCTTGGGTTGCCATCTGTGTGAGGTCGCTGAAGCAATTCTGCTTCCATTGGTCGAACATGGTCTGCTGGTCGAGCTGGTTGATATCGCCGAAAACGAGGCTTTTTTTGAAGATTATGGCCTGCGGATTCCTGTGTTGCGGCGTGTCGATACCGGGGCCGAACTGGACTGGCCTTTCGATAGCGAACAGGTAGCGTTTTTCCTCAGCAGATAAGCAGCTTCACTCCTCACTTCAAAAGGCCCGATGCGCATTGAATATCGATACCCGAATCAAGTTTCGTCATCTGGTGTGCTTTCTTGAAGTGGCACGCCAGGGCAGTCTGGCTCGGGCTTGCGATGCACTGGCAATCAGTCAGCCCGCACTGTCCAAGAGCCTCAAGGAGCTGGAAACCCTGCTGGCAACCACGCTTTTCGTGCGTAGCAAAAGCGGTGCTGCCCTGACTGAGGCGGGCGTGGCGTTCATGCGTTTTGCCGGGCCGAGCGTGCAGGCGTTGCGTGAAGGCGTCAGTAGCCTGCGTTCGGGGGAGCATGAAACGGTCACGGCCCGGCTGGGCGTGCTGTCTACCGCTGAAAGCCTGCTGGTGCCTGAAGTCATCACCAGGCTGCACGAGCGGCATCCGGCTCTGGTCGTCAGCGTGATGACCGGCCCCAGCGCCTACCTGCTGTCGCAGTTGCGGGTCGGGGAACTGGATCTGGTCGTAGGGCGCATGACCGATAGTCCGCAGATTCAGGGCCTGACTTTCGAGCATCTGTACAACGAGTCGATGACGCTGGTGGTGCGCAACGATCACCCCTTGCTGGCTGCACCGCTCAAGCGCGAAAGCCTGGAGAGTTTCCCTCTGGTCCTGCCGCTGGCAGGCACCACCATCCGCAAGTTCGCCGACAGTCTGTTCGTGCAATACGGCATTCAGCCGCCACGCCAGCGTCTGGAAACCCTGTCGCTTACCCTGAGTCGGCGTTATGTGCAGTGCAGCAATGCGATATGGATTGCGCCGCTGGATGCCGTGCTTCAGGAATTGCAGAGCGGCACCCTGGTGGAACTGGACATGGGGATTCGCGAGCCGGGTGGCTCCGTGGGCCTGTGCAGTAATCCCGCCTTGCCGTTATCGCGTGCTGCCCAGTGGTGCGTGGACGAATTGCGCGGGGTGGGCGAGGCGTATCGTGACGGGCGATATACATAACCATTTGGTTATGGATGCTGCAAATATTTTCAATTTTCGATTAAGTACTATCACGCGACACTTCGCCGCAGCCTGCAGCGCAAGTGATGGACACTTGCGCTCTCCATAAAAAGAACAAGGAGAACGCCATGTCTGTCGCGGACAATAGCCGCTTCGTCATTCGGGATCGTAACTGGCATCCCAAAGCACTGACACCCGATTACAAGACCTCGATCCTGCGCTCGCCGCGCCAGGCGCTGGTCAGCATTCCGCAGTCCGTTTCCGAAGCCAGTGGCCCGGATTTTTCACACCTGAAGTTCGGTCAGTATGACAACGATCTGTTGCTCAACTTCAACAATGGTGGCTTGCCCATCGGTGAGCGCATCATCGTCGCCGGTCGGGTCTGCGATCAGTACGGCAAGCCGGTTCCGCACACGCTGGTGGAAATCTGGCAGGCCAATGCCGGTGGCCGCTATCGTCACAAGCGCGACAGCTATCTGGCACCCATCGACCCCAATTTCGGCGGTGTCGGCCGGACCCTGACCGACAGTGAAGGCAACTACAGCTTCCGCACCGTCAAACCCGGTCCGTACCCATGGCGCAACGGTCCCAATGACTGGCGTCCTGCGCATATCCATGTTTCGGTCAGCGGCCCTTCGATTGCCACGCGGCTGATCACCCAGCTGTATTTCGAGGGCGATCCGTTGATTCCGATCTGCCCGATCGTGAAGTCGATTACCAACCCCGATGCGGTCCAGAGCCTGATCGCCAGGCTTGACCTCGGCATGGGCAATCCGATGGATTGCCTGGCTTATCGCTTTGATATCGTTCTGCGCGGCCAGCGCAAGACTCACTTTGAAAACTGCTGAGGAGGTTTCGACATGCCCGTTCAACTGTTGCAGGAAACGCCTTCGCAAACCGCTGGCCCTTATGTGCATATCGGTCTGGCGCTGGAAATAGCCGGTAACCCGACCCGCGAGCTGGAAATCTGGAACGAGATGGCCAAGCCCGGTGCAGCGGGTGAGCACATCCTGTTGCTGGGGAATGTCTACGATGGCAACGGCCACTTGATTCGCGATGCGTTTCTGGAGTTCTGGCAGGCCGATCACAATGGCATCTATGACAACGTCTACGCAGCCGACAAGCCCTTCAACGGCTTTGGTCGCACCGCGACGGGCGATGATGGCCTGTGGACGTTGAAGACCATCAAACCGGGTGTCGTACGTAACGCCGCCGGAGTGCCGATGGCGGCTCATATCAACGTTTCGCTGTTTGCCCGAGGGATCAATATCCACTTGCAGACGCGGCTGTATTTCGACGATGAGCCTCAGGCCAATGCGGTCGATCCGGTGCTGAGCCTGATCGAGCAGCCGCCACGCCGCGAAACCCTCGTTGCCCGGCGTTGCAGCGTCGATGGCCAGCTGGCCTACCGTTTCGATATTTATATTCAGGGCGCGAACGAAACGGTGTTTTTCGACTTTTGAACAAAGCGTCACTGCGTGCGTTGTACGGCGCCAGCATTGGCTGGCGACCTTATAAAAATAAAAGGAAACATCCATGACGCTTTCAGCTCGCGAGCCCGCCAAGGGCACGCTCGACGTGCAGGTCTTCATCAACAGTCAGCCACTGTCCAGGTATCAGTGGCGCATTGTTGCGTTGTGCTTTCTGATTGTTTTTCTCGACGGTCTGGATACGGCGGCCATGGGGTTTATCGCCCCGGCGTTGAGTCAGGATTGGGGCATTGACCGTTCCAGTCTGGGGCCGGTCATGAGCGCTGCCCTGATCGGCATGGTGTTTGGCGCACTGGGGTCGGGGCCGCTGGCTGACCGTTTCGGGCGCAAGGTTGTGCTGGTTGTCGCGGTGTTTGTATTCGGGCTGTTCAGCCTGGCCTCGGCCTACAGCAGCAATATCGATCAGTTGTTGGTGCTGCGTCTGCTGACCGGCCTGGGGCTGGGTGCGGCAATGCCCAACGCCACCACATTGCTGTCCGAATACACCCCGGAACGCCTCAAGTCTCTGCTGGTCACCAGCATGTTCTGTGGTTTCAATCTGGGCATGGCGTGCGGCGGTTTTGTCTCGGCCAAAATGATTCCCAGTCTGGGATGGCATAGCCTGTTGATGCTCGGCGGTATTCTGCCGTTGCTGTTGGCGGTGGTGCTGATGGTCTGGCTGCCGGAATCTGCGCGTTTTCTGGTGGTACGCAATCGTGGTGCCGAGAGGGTTCGCAAGGTTCTGTCGCCTATTGCGCCGCATGAGGTGGCCGAAGCCAGTGAGTTCAGCGTTCCGGAACAAAAGACCGTCAGCAGCCGCAATGTGCTGAAAGTGATTTTTTCCGGCACTTACAGCGCCGGCACCCTGTTGTTGTGGCTGACCTATTTCATGGGGCTGGTGATCGTTTATCTGTTGACCAGCTGGTTGCCGACCTTGATGCGTGACAGCGGCGCGAGCATGGAGCAGTCGGCATTCATTGGTGCCTTGTTCCAGTTTGGCGGTGTGCTCAGTGCTGTGGGTGTCGGTTGGGCCATGGACCGTTTCAATCCGCACAAGGTCATTGGTGTGGCCTATGCGCTGGCCGGTGTCTTCGCCTGGCTGGTCGGGCAGAGCCTGCACAATGTCGCGCTGCTGGCGACGCTCGTTCTGATGGCGGGCATGTGTATCAATGGCGCGCAGTCGGCGATGCCTTCGCTGGCTGCCCGGTTCTATCCGACTCAGGGCCGCGCCACGGGCGTTTCATGGATGCTGGGCATCGGTCGCTTTGGCGCCATTCTTGGTGCCTGGGCCGGTGCAACCTTGCTGGGGTTGGGCTGGAGTTTCGAGCAGGTCCTGACCGCGCTGGTGATCCCGGCCGCGCTGGCGGCGTTGGCGATCCTGATCAAGGGCTGGGTCAGCCATGCGGACGCCACCTGACTTTTTACCTGGAGCGGTGATGTGAACAGACCGAGCAATCAACTTTTCGATGCCTATTTCACTCAGTCTCGAATGCGCGAGGTTTTCTCCGACGCCGGGCGAGTGCAGGGCATGCTGGATTTCGAGGCCGCACTGGCCAGGGCTCAGGCGCAGGTTGGCCTGATTCCCGGTGAAGTCGTGGCCGATATTGGTGAAAGCTGCCGAGCCGAGTTGTTCGATTTCGATGCGCTGGCGATTGCCATCGGTAATGCGGGCAACTCGGCGATTCCGCTGGTCAAGGTCTTGGGCAAGCAGATTGCCCTGCGTAACCCTGAAGCCGAACGTTACGTGCATATGGGCGCCACCAGTCAGGATGTGATGGATACCGGGCTGGTCCTGCAAGTGCGCCGTGCCATTGACCTGTTGGAGCGTGATCTGGAGCAACTGGCCGACGCTCTTGCCGAGCAGGCCAAGCGTCATGCACAGACGCCACTGGCCGGGCGCACCTGGCTGCAACAGGCGACCCCTGTGACGCTGGGCATGAAGATCGCTGGCTGGTTGGGGGCGGTGACCCGGCATCGCCAGCGCCTGGACGAAATCAAACCACGCCTGCTGTGTCTGCAATTCGGTGGCGCTTCCGGCAGTCTGGCGGCCTTGGGTGATCGAGCTTTTGCGGTGGCCGAGGCTTTGGCGGGCGAGTTGCAGTTGAGTGTGCCCGAGCAACCCTGGCATACCCAGCGTGACCGTCTGGTGGAGTTCGCCAGCCTGTTGGGAATGATCGCCGGCAGCCTGGGCAAGGTTGGCCGGGACATCAGCCTGTTGATGCAGACTGAAGTGGGCGAAGTGTTCGAGCCCGCTGCGGCAGGCAAGGGCGGCTCTTCGACCATGCCCCACAAGCGCAATCCGGTGGGGGCCGCAGTGATGATCGGCGCGGCAACCCGCGCGCCGGGGCTGGTTGCCACGATGTTCGCGGCCATGCCTCAGGAACACGAACGCAGCCTTGGCCTGTGGCATGCCGAATGGGAAACCTTGCCGGAACTCTGCTGCCTGGTGTCCGGCTCGTTGCAACAGGCTTTGCAGGTCGTGCCCGGGCTTGAAGTCGATGAGCCGCGCATGCTGGCCAATCTGGATTCCACTCGCGGGCTGGTGCTGGCTGAAGCCGTCAGCATTGCTCTGGCTCAGCGTATTGGTCGTGACGCTGCGCATCATCTGGTCGAGCAGAACTGTCGTCGGGCAGTCCAGCAGGGCGTGCATCTGCGTCAGGTGTTGGGCGAGGATCCGCAAGTCTCTGCCCAATTGTCATCCCAGGAGCTGGATCGCCTGCTCGATCCGGCCCATTACCTTGGTCAGGCCCGACTCTGGGTCGAACGTGCCGTGGCCGAACACACAAGGATCAAGCAATGAACGAAGAAGAACGCTATCAGGCCGGCATGCAGGTTCGTCGTGCGGTGCTCGGCGATACCCATGTCGATAACAGCCTGAAAAAACTGACCCCGTTCAACGAGGAGTTTCAGGAGATGATCACCCGCCATGCCTGGGGTGATATCTGGACTCGCCCTGGTTTGCCGCGTCATACCCGCAGCCTTGTCACCATCGCCATGCTGATCGGCATGAATCGCGAAGGGGAGTTGCGTCTGCATCTCAAGGCCGCCAAAAACAATGGCGTGACCCGTGACGAGATCAAGGAAGTGCTGATGCAGAGTGCGATCTACTGCGGGATTCCGGCAGCCAATGCGACGTTCCACCTTGCTGAAGAAGTGTGGGACGAGATGGGGGTGGAGTCGTTGAACAAGGAGTGATGTCGGGCTCATGAAAAGGCCGCCAGGTTTTTCCCTGGCGGCCTTTTTCTATCAGAGCAGCGACAACGGATAGCTGATGATCAGACGGTTCTCATCGAACTGGTTGGTGCTGTAATCACGACGCATGCTGGAGTTGCGCCACTTGAAGGACAGGTTCTTGAGCGAGCCACTCTGGAAGACATAGGCCAGTTCCGATTCCCGAGCCCATTCTTCGCCATTGGTGATGGTGCCGGTGTGCACGTTCTCGCCACTGATATAGCGGTTCATCAGGGTCAGGCCGGGCAGGCCGAGTGCGGCGAAATCGTAGTCATGGCGCAGTTGCCAGGATCTTTCCTTGGCGTTTTCGAAGCTGGAGTTGTAGCTGTCGTTGGCCAGGGTGCCGCCACTGGTGCCATTGACCCGCATCCAGGCGCTGTCACCGCTGACTTTCTGCAAGCCGATGTAGAAGGTGTTGCTGCCATGGCGGGCCGAGAGCATGGCCGACCAGGTCTTGTTGTCCATGTCGCCGGCCAGCGAACGACCGTCATCCTTGCCGTTGAAGTAGCCGAGGTTGGCACCCAGCACCCAACTGCCCAGCGGCTGGCTATGGACCACGTTGAGATATTGTTGCTGGTAGATGTCTTCAAGCTGGGCATACCAGAGCCCGACCAGGGTGCGTTTTTCGTTGAAGGTGTATTCGCCGCCACCAAAGTTGAAGCGGTCGGAGGTGAACGCTCCGCGACCCTGCATCGACATGTCTTCCATGCTCGCGTCGTTGCGTGGGCTATTGGCGCGGAACTGGCCGCCGTAGAGTGTCAGGCCGTCGATTTCCTTCGAGGTGATCTGGCCGCCACGGAAGGTCTGAGGCAGCGAGCGGCCATCGTCGGAGCGCAGGATGGGCAGCACCGGCATCCATTCGCCGACTTTCAGTTCGGTCTTGGAGAAACGCGCCTTGGCCGCGACGCCCAGTCGTCCGAAATCATCGGCGGGGCGTCCGTCATCATGAATCGGCAGCAGTTGTGTACCGCCCGAACCTTTGCCGCCGTCAAGCTTGAGGGAGTAGATCCCCAGTACATCGACACCAAATCCGACGGTGCCTTGAGTGAAGCCGGAGCGGGCGTCGAGAATGAAGTTCTGGGTCCATTCCTGGGCGCCGTTCTGGGCGTTGTCCGGGTCGACGAAGTTGCGGTTGATAAAGAAGTTGCGTAGGTTCAAGCCCACCTTGGCGTCGTCGACGAAGCCTGCGGCCTGGGTGAGGGTGGGAGCGAGACTGGCTGTGATAGCCGCAGAAAAGCCGCAAAGGATTTTGCAGTTGGATTTCAAGCGCATGAGGTAGGAGCCTTCTTATCATTATGTGGGCAGTACAACTGGCTCTGATAGTAAAGACCAAAGAAGTGGCTGCAATTGGAAAAACTCTATTCTGTGCGATTATCGACCAAAAATTAACTGGTTAGAACATTTTAACAAGACGTCCCGGTTTGCGCCTGCGATGCTCACTCAAAAAACGGTTGCGAGCCCTCTGACCGAGGCGCGTGAATATTCAGTTGCATGCCTGAACAAGGAAGCCCGATGAGCACTACCAGCACGCCGCTATCCGGTGTCAATCAACCCCTCAAGGGGATTGGCCTGATCCTGCTGGCGACTTTTCTGTTCGCCAGCCATGACACGCTTTCCAAGTACCTTTCCGGCTTCTATCCGATCATTCTGGTGGTCTGGGCCCGCTATCTGGTCCATACGCTGCTCATGGCGTTCATCTTCGTGCCGTCGGCAGGGCTGCGTGTGTTACGTACCAAGCGACCGGGTTTTCAGGTCTTGCGTGCGTTGGCCCTGCTGGGCACCAGCCTGTTGTTTACCAGCAGCCTGATGTTCATCCCGCAGGCCGAAGCCACGGCGGTCAACTTCCTTGCGCCGTTGCTGGTCACGGCATTGTCGGTGCCGCTGTTGAAGGAGCGTGTCACCCGCGGTCAGTGGGTTGCGGTCGTGGTGGGGTTCTCGGGGGTCATCGTGATCATTCACCCGGGCGGTGAACTGTTTACGCCAGCGATTCTGCTGCCGCTGTCTTCGGCCTTGTGTTTTGCGGTGTACCAGTTGTTGACCCGACTGGTCAGCCCATACGACAGCCCGACCACCAGCAACTTCTTTGCCGGCCTGTTCAACACTTTGCTGATGAGCGCGCTGGTGCCGTTTTTCTGGCAGACGCCTGAACTCAAGCACTGGCCGTTTCTATTGGCGTTGGGGGCGTGCGGGATGTCCGCTCATTTGCTGCTGACCCAGGCGTTCCGCTTCACCGCCCCGGCGATCCTGGCGCCGTTCAGTTACTGCCAGATTGTCTTTGCAGGCTTGCTGGGGTTTATGGTTTTCGACCACATGCCGTCACCCATTGCACAGGTCGGTATCGTGATCATCTGTCTGAGCGGGCTTGCGGCAGCGTGGCAGCAGCGTAGCAAGGGGTGATTCAAGGCAGACAGGCACTTGTGGGAGTGGCCTTGGCCGCGACGACCAGCTTACAGGCAACACATTTTCAGCGCCTGAAACCGGGCTGTCGCGGCCAAGGCCACTCCCACGGATTGTGACCCCAGCCTTAAAACTGATTTTTATTGCTCGCTGATCTTCGGCACCTTGCGTGGTGCCATGAAGAACATCCAGGTCAGGGCAATGAAGTACATCGCCGGGATCATGGTGAACAGCACGTTGTAATTGTTGTTGGTGGCAGTCAGTACCGCGCCGACCAACTGGGTCATGAACATCCCGCCGATAGCCGCACACATCCCGCCGAAGCCGAATACAGTGCTCATCATGTGCTTGGGCGTGTAGTCCATCACCAGGCTCCAGATATTCGCTGTCCACGCCTGATGCGCACCCACTGCCACCGAGATGGCCAGTACGGCGATCCACAATCCGCTGGCATTGGCGGCGAAGATCACGCTACAGATGGTGATGGCGAAGATCAGCATCGATATCAGGCGTGCGGTGGTTGCCCGTACGCCACGTCCGATCAGCCAGGAAGACAGGATGCCACCACCGATGCTGCCGACGTCGGCAGTCAGCCAGATCAGGATCAGCGGAATACCCATTTGCGTGACGCTGATACCCAGGTTGTATTGCTGGTTGAGAAACGGCGGCAGCCAGTACAGGTAGAACCAGAACACAGGCGCAGTCAGCGAGTAGGCCACTGCGAACGCCCAGGTGCCGCGCATTTTCAGGATCTGCGAGAAGGGCACCTTGACCGGCTCAGGTTCGACTTCCTGATTGATGTAGTCCAGTTCGCTCTTGCGCAGGGTCGGGTGTTCTTCCGGGTTGTAATACTTCAGGCGCCAGATGATGACCCAGAACAGACCGAGCGAGCCCATGGCCACGAATGCAGCCTGCCAGCCCCAGACAGTCAGGATCAATGGCAACAGAGCAGGCGTCAGCATGGCGCCGACGTTGGTCCCGGCGTTGAAGATGCCGGTGGCCACTGCGCGTTCACCTGCCGGGAACCACAGGCGTGTGGTCTTGACGCAGGCCGGGTAGTTGGCGGCTTCGGTCAGGCCCAGAATGAAGCGGCAGACCATGAAACCGACAGCCGAAGTTGCCAGGCCGTGGGCACCGGTTGCCAGGCTCCACAGCAGCACGGCCAGGAAAAAGGCGCGCTTGACGCCGACCCGGTCAATGAACCTGCCTTGCAGCACGAAGCCCACCGCATAGCCGACCTGGAACCAGAAGTTGATATTGGCGTAGTCCATCGCCGTCCAGCTCATTTCCTTGGCCAGGATTGGCTGCATGACACCAAGGGCTGCACGGTCGATGTAGTTCAGGGTGGTGGCGAAGAACACCAGGGCAAGCATGCCCCAGCGGGTCTTGCCTACAGCCATGGCACCACGAATCTTTTCGCCGATGCCCGCCCGGGCAGCCCGGGCGACGGGGTTGGTTTGGGTGTTGATCATGATGTTCTAACCATCCGTTCCAAGACTGTGCAGTTCGCTACAGTCGGACTTGAGAAGTCCACTCGACTCAGGCGCTGTACATGTAAAAAAGTGACGTCGTTGAATCGTTATGCCAGTGGCCATTTACGCACGGGCATCTTCTGGACGATTTGACGGGCCAGCATCTTACAGGTTGAACCCTTCGAGTGCGCTGGGTTGATTCAGGCGTCGATGGGTCGGGTCGTGGGAACGACCGACAGGTATCGTCGGTCCAGTGACCGGGTATGGCGTATCGAGATGGGGGCGGACGGCGCAAGGAGGGTCGACATGAGCAATATTCCTGTTTTTTGAAATTGTTATGGGGTTGTTGCCGTGAAGCTGAAAACAGACACGAGGTGATCCTGTAATGTGTGGCAGATGGTGAGGACTGATCGAAACAGCGTCAATCGAGGAAAATGGCTTTTGTTCGATAATCGAACGCAAAACTAACCGGTTCGTACACTTTCTGTTGATCTGGCATTTTGACAGGGAAATACTTTACTCGCACCCCTGAATGAGGCCGAGTCAGGCCTAGAATGCGGTGCTGTCCAGTCACGACCCGAAGAGGTTGTGCTCATCCAGGAGCTCAAAGCATGCAGCGTTCTATTGCCACCGTATCCCTGAGCGGTACTCTGCCGGAAAAGCTCGAAGCCGTTGCTGCAGCGGGTTTCGATGGGGTAGAGATTTTCGAGAACGACCTTTTGTATTACGACGGCAGCCCGCGCAACGTCAGGCAGATCTGCGCCGACCTGGGCATCGCCATCACCTTGTTCCAGCCGTTTCGTGATTTTGAAGGCTGCCGTCGTGACCGCCTTCAGCGTAATGTCGATCGTGCCGAACGCAAGTTCGATCTTATGCAGGAACTGGGCACCGACCTGGTGCTGGTCTGCAGCAATGCCGCCGCCGATTCGGTGGGCGATGAAAATATCCTGCTGGATGACCTGAGCCTGCTGGCCGAGCGTGCCGGTGCGCGTAACCTGCGGGTGGGCTATGAAGCCCTGGCCTGGGGTCGCCATGTAAATACCTGGCAACAGGTCTGGAATCTCGTACGTCAGGTTGATCACCCGGCGCTGGGCGTATTGCTCGACAGCTTCCACACCTTGTCACTCAAGGGCGATCCAAGTGCCATTGCACAGATTCCCGGCGACAAGATCTTTTTCGTGCAAATGGCCGATGCGCCGATCCTGGCCATGGACGTGCTGGAGTGGAGCCGGCATTTTCGCTGCTTCCCCGGGCAAGGCGAGTTCGACCTGCCGGGCTTTCTGGCCCCGATCCTGCGCAGTGGTTACACCGGCCCTCTGTCGCTGGAAGTCTTCAACGACGGTTTTCGGGCTGCACCGACACGTGCCAACGCTGCTGACGGTTTTCGCTCCTTGCTCTACCTGGAAGAAAAAACCCGCCAACTCCTGGCCCGGGAGGCCGAACCGGTTGCTTCCGAAATCCTCTTCAACCCGCCGCCTGCCAGCACCTACAGTGGCGTCGAGTTTCTTGAGTTCGCGGTTGATGAAACGCAGGGCGCGCGCTTGTCCGGCTGGCTGGAGCGCCTCGGTTTTGCGCGCTTGGGGCAGCACCGTTCCAAGGCTGTGAGCCTGCTGGGGCAGGGCGATATCAAGATTGTGCTCAATGCTGAACCCTATTCCTTTGCCCACAGCTTTTTCGAGGCCCATGGCCCTTCGTTGTGCGCCACTGCCTTGCGAGTGGATGATGGCAACAGGGCGCTGGAGCGTGCGCGAGCGTTCAAGGGCCAACCCTACCGTGGGTTGGTCGGGCCGAACGAGCGGGAAATCCCTTCAGTGCGTGCGCCCGATGGCAGCCTGATCTATCTGGTCCAGGGCGCGGAGCCTGGCCAGTCGATCTATGACATCGATTTTGTCGTCGATCCCAAAACCAGAGATCAGGGCGGCCTGCAGCGCATTGACCACATGGCCATGGCGCTACCGGCAGACAGTCTCGATAGCTGGGTGCTGTTCTACAAGAGCCTGCTGGATTTCGAGGCCGATGACGAAGTGGTGCTTCCCGATCCTTACGGGCTGGTCAAAAGCCGTGCATTGCGCAGCCGTTGCAGCACGATTCGCTTGCCGCTGAACATTTCGGAAAATCGCAACACCGCGATTTCCCATGCCTTGTCGAGTTATCGTGGCTCCGGCGTGCATCACATCGCGTTCTCGTGCGAAGACATCTTTGCCGAAGTCCGTCGTGCCAAGGAGGCAGGCGTGCCTTTGCTGGACATCCCGCTCAACTATTACGATGACCTGGCCGCACGTTTCGACTTTGATGACGAGTTCCTCAGCGAGCTGGCCTATTACAACGTGCTGTACGATCGCGATGCACAGGGCGGCGAACTGTTCCACGTCTATACCGATGCCTTCGACGGGCGTTTCTTCTTCGAGATTCTGCAACGCAAGAACGATTACGTCGGTTATGGCGCGGCCAACGTTCCGGTGCGGCTGGCGGCCATGGCCAAGGCCCGTAATGTGGCGGCGCGCCAGGCACGTCTCTGACCCTTGATACCGGGCTGCGCAGCACAGGAGTGCTTCGCAGCTTCCCTCCATCCATTACGAGCTTCATAATCCGGGATTCAACCGTGGTCGTGAGCGAATAATGAAAAAAACTGCCGACTCCGCGGCCATCGAGCCAGTCGATGTGCTGCGCAAGAGCCGCAAGAACAATCCGGAGAAAACCCGCGAGGATATCCTGCAGGCGGCCATCGTCGAGTTCGTTGCCTATGGGTTGACCGGGGCACGGGTCGATGCCATCGCCGAGCGCACCAAGACGTCGAAACGGATGATCTATTACTACTTCGGTAGCAAGGAGCAGCTGTACGTTGAAGTGCTGGAAAAACTCTACGGCGATATCCGCACCACCGAAAGCCAGTTGAATCTGGGCGAACTCGAACCGGTAGAGGCCATCCACCGGGTTGTTGAGTTCACCTTCGATCACCATGACCGCAATGTCGATTTCGTGCGGATCGTGTGCATCGAAAACATCCACAACGGCGAGAACGTCAAACAATCCGATTCGATCCAGGCCAAGAGCCAGAACATCATCCGGGCGCTGGACGATATTCTGCGGCGTGGGGAGTCGCTGGGGTTGTTCCGCGAAGGTGTCCATCCGGTGGACCTGCACCTGATGATCAGTTCGTTCTGCTTCTATCGCATTTCCAACCGCCACACGTTCAGCGAGATATTCCAGATCGAACTGTGGAGCGATGAAGTCAGGCAGCGTCACAAAACCATGATCTGTGACGCTGTCCTGAGTTATCTCAAGCGCTGAGCCTTACAGGCTGTGAAAGTGGCTCATCATGCGTTCTGCATCGGCGGGGTGGCCACTGAACAGCTCGAAGGCCTTGACCGCCTGAAAGACGGCCATGGTTGAGCCATCGAGCGTGCGGCAACCCAGGGCGCGTGCGTGTTTGAGCAGTTCGGTTTCCAGCGGGAAGTAAATGATTTCCGCGACCCACAACTCAGGGCGCAGCAGTTCTACCGGCAATGGCGTACCAGGCAACTTGGCCATGCCCACGGGTGTGGTGTTGACCAGCCCGTCGGCTTCGGCCATTGCGCCAGGCAGATCGATGCCCACCTGAGCCCGGCCTGCGCCGAAAAACGTATTGAGGTTATCGACCAGGCCTCGGGCACGTTCAGGCTCTACCTCGAACACACTCAAGCGTTGCACGCCTGCACTGAGCAGCGCATGGGCCACGGCTGCACCCGCACCTCCCGCGCCCATCTGCACCACATGCTGACGCGGTGCCTCAGCCAGACCGCGCTGCAACCCTTCGGCAAAACCCAGGCAATCGGTGTTATGGCCGATGCGCTTGCCATCCTTGAACACCACGGTGTTGACCGCGCCTATGCCGCGAGCTTCATCGGAGAGTTCGTCCAGCAACGGGATGACCGCCTGCTTGCAGGGGAATGTGATGTTCAGGCCCGTGAAGCCGCTGTTCTGGGCACCTTCCAGCAAGCGGGGCAGCGCGTTGATGTCCAGCTTGAGAGTGTCGATATCGATCAGTCGATACAGATAGCGAAAGCCCTGCGCATCGCCTTCATGCTCATGCATCGACGGGGTCCGTGAGGCCTGGATACCCGAGCCGATCAAGCCTGCGAGAATGGACGGTTTTTCAATCTGGGTCATGACTTTCTGTCTCTTGTTTTGGCGTCACTGCCCGGTGTCGGGCAAAGATTCCAGCAAAATGTACCAGATGGTTCAAAGTGCCGCAGTTTCTATCTCGGGGCCTGTGGTGATTTCGTTCGGTTATCGCCCGGATAGCGGGGATCAAGCCCTTGAGGGATAATGCCGGGCCAGTCGTTCCAGCTTTCTCAAGAGTCATACCCACGCATGTCCGAGTCCGTCTTCGTTGCCGCACATAACCAAGCCAGTACCCTGTATCTGCCGCCCGGCCCATGGGTGACGGTACTCGACTGCCTGTGCGCGCGATTCACTGCCATCAGTCGTGAGCAATGGCTGGACCGCATCGCCCGCGGCAGGGTGCTGGATGCCAATGGCATGCCTGTGTCGTCCGATCTGGCGTATCGCGAAGGCCTGAAGATTCACTACTTTCGCGAAGTCCCGAACGAAACGCCGATCCCGGTCGTGGAAACGATCCTGTACGCCGACGAGCATCTGGTGGTGGCCGACAAGCCCCCGTTTCTACCGGTTACGCCTGCTGGAGAATATGTCGAGCAAACCCTGCTGCGAAGGTTGATCCATCGGCTGGATAACCCGGATCTGGTTCCGCTGCACCGCATCGACCGGCATACCAGCGGGCTGGTGCTGTTTTCGGCCAACAAGCAAAGCCGCTCGGCCTATCAGGCGTTGTTTCCCACCCGAAAGATCGACAAGCGTTATGAAGCTATCGCACCTGCGCTGCCCGAACTTGAGTTTCCTCGGGTACATGAGAGCCGGCTGGTGGATGGCGAGCCGTTTTTCCGCATGCAGGAAGGGCCTGGCGCAAGCAATACCCAGACCCGCATCGAAGTCCGTGAGCGCAACGGGGAGTTATGGCGCTACGGGCTTTATCCGGTGACCGGCAAGAAGCACCAGTTGCGTGTGCATATGGCGGCGCTGGGTGCGGCGATCTGCAATGATCCGTTCTATCCCGAGGTCATCAAGGATGCAGTCGATGATCATGATCGGCCATTGAAGCTTCTGGCCCAGGGGTTGCGTTTTATCGATCCGGTAAGCGGAGAGCCTCGCGAGTTCGAGAGCCTGCTGAAACTTGATTGGTAAGCACAGGCAGGACCGGCTTCAGCCGGGAAGAGGCTTGTACATTCAGCCCTTATTGCCAGTTCACTACCGCCTTCCCGACTGAAGTCGGTCCTACAGGGAAGGGTGTGGAATTGTGGGAGCCAATAAAAAACCCGCCATCGATGCGATTGGCGGGTTTTTTCTACATCACGTCCGGATTACAGATCCTTGACGGTACGTACCTGATCCTTGTTGACACGAGTCTGCTTGCCATCGAGTTGCTTGAACTCGTAGAAGCCTGAGTCTTCATCGTAGTGAGGTGTATCGACAGACTGGATTTCACGGCCATCATTCAAGGTGATTACAGTTGGGGATGCACAGCCCGCGAGGGAGGCAATGCCCAGTGCCAGCAAAAAGGCGGCAGGAAGAGTGTGTTGTTTCATGACAGTGTCTCCGGATGGACTCTTGGTAATGGCTTGTTTTGCAAGCTAGTGACTCTCAGACGTATACACCCTTTGCAAGTTCCGTGAAAAGTTCACAGAGCCTGATCATTGATCTGGCTCAGCAGGTCTGGCGTATTGAAATTGGCCAGACGCGGGTCGCCAGCCTCAAGTTGCAGGGCCACAGGCTGCAAGTGTGCCATGGCCCGGCGCGGGCTGCGTTCACCACTTTGCCAGGCGTTTTCAAGGGCTGCGGCATGGGCGGTCGGGATGATGCAGAGCAGGGGTTGCCAGTGCTCGCCTTCGCGGATTATGACCGGATGGCCGGGGTGCTCGAACGCGGTCTTGCGCAGTGCCTGCAATAGCGAGCTGTCGATCAGCGGTACGTCACAGGGCAATACCAGCAGGTATTCATGCCGTGCAAGGGGCAGGGCGGCGCGGATACCGGCCAGTGGCCCCGAAAAGTCGGTGTTATCGTCCTGAACCAGTTGATCGGCGTAAGCGGCATAACGCTCAAGGTTGCGGTTGCAGGATACGATCAAGTCATCGGTCAAGGGGCGTGTCAGGCGATGCAGATGTTGAATCAAGGGCTCGCCTTGCCACTCGACCAGGCCTTTGTCGCGCCCGCCCATGCGTTGTCCCTGACCTCCGGCCAGCAACAGGATCGAGCAGGATGGCAGGGCAGTACCAACATTCATCAAAGACTCACCGGGCAGTCAAAAGGAGTGCTGTGATATAACACCGGCCTGTTTCCTTAACAACCGGATCTAGGCCATGAAAGCCAAGGCTGACACACCTTTTGTACCTTTGAATATCGCTGTTCTGACCGTCAGCGATACCCGCACCTTCGAGACCGACACGTCGGGACAGATGTTCGTCGATCGTCTGACCGAAGCCGGTCACGGCTTGATCGAGCGTGTGCTGCTCAAGGATGACCTGTACAGGATTCGTGCGCAGGTCGCGACCTGGATTGCCGATGAGCAGGTCCAGGTGGTGCTGATCACCGGTGGCACCGGGTTTACCGGGCGTGACAGCACGCCGGAAGCCGTGAGCTGCCTGCTGGACAAACAGGTCGATGGCTTCGGTGAGCTGTTCCGGCAGATTTCCGTACCGGACATCGGCACCTCGACCATCCAGTCCCGCGCCTTGGCCGGTCTGGCCAACGGTACGCTGGTCTGCTGCCTGCCGGGCTCCACCAATGCAGTGCGTACTGCCTGGGACGGTATTCTGTCCCAACAACTGGATTCGCGTTTCCGCCCGTGCAATTTCGTGCCACACCTCAAGCAGGCCGAGCCCTGCGCCACTCGTGGTTGATCGAGCATGAACGCACCTCAGGCCTTGATGCCTGTCGAACAAGCCCTTGCGCGCCTGATGGAAATGGCCGAAGCCTCGCCCATCACCGAGCACGAGCGGGTTTCTCTGGCTGAAGCTCAAGGGCGTGTATTGGCGGTGGATCTGATATCCACCCTCGACCTGCCACCCTGGCCCAACAGCGCCATGGATGGTTACGCCTTGCGTCTGGCTGACTGGACCGGCGAGCCGCTGCCGGTCAGCCAGCGTATCTTCGCCGGGCAGGCGCCCGAACCGCTGGCTGCCGGTACCTGCGCGCGCATCTTTACCGGCGCTCCCATGCCGCAAGGTGCCGATTGCGTTGAAATGCAGGAAAACGCCGAAGTCCTGCAAGACCAGCGCGTGCGCTTTACCGAGCCGCTGAAGCCTGGACAGAACATCCGTCCTCAAGGGCAGGAAACCACGATCGGTGACAAGGTGCTGGCGGCCGGTACTCGCCTGGGGCCTATAGAACTCGGGCTCGCGGCGTCCCTGGGGCTGGCTGGACTGGATGTCATACGCCGTGTCCGGGTTGCCGTGCTGTCCACCGGCGATGAGTTGATCGAGCCAGGCCAGCCGTTGGGGCCAGGGCAGATCTATAACAGTAATCGCGTGTTGCTGTGCAGTTGGTTGAAGCGCCTTGAATGCGAGGTTCTGGATGCGGGTATCCTGCCGGACGATCTGGAAAAGACCCGTGCCGCATTGGCCGGGCTTGATGGGGTCGATCTGATCCTGTCCACGGGCGGTGTTTCTGTCGGGGAGGCTGACTTCCTTGGCCATGCATTGCGTGAAGAGGGTGAGCTGTCACTGTGGAAACTGGCAATCAAGCCGGGCAAACCACTGACCTTCGGCCATTTTCGTGGCGTGCCGGTAATCGGCCTGCCGGGCAATCCGGCCTCCACGCTGGTCACTTTCGCGCTACTGGCCCGAGCCTATCTGTTGCGTCGCATGGGAGTGGCAGATGTCACGCCCATGCAGTTTCCGGTACCGGCCGGGTTCGTCTGGCGCAAGGCGGGCAATCGTCGCGAATACCTGCGCGGTCGTCTTGAGCAAGGGCGTGCCGTGGCCTACAGCAACCAAAGCTCGGGCGTGCTGCGCAGTGCGGCATGGGCAGACGGGCTGATCGAGGTTCGCGAAGGCACCACGGTCGCTGAAGGGGACTGGATCAACTTCATTCCCTTGAGCGAGGTATTGGGCTGACTGCATTCGAATGGTCGTCCGGCGAGGCATGAGCTACCCTCAAACACGCTGACAGATTGGGCATCAGGATTTTGCTCTGGAGTATTGTTATGCCGTCTTTGAGAGTGGCTTGTGTCATTCCGACCTATAACGGGCGCAAGGATCTGGAGCGCCTGCTGGATTCACTGGCGACCCAGACCGCCACGTTCGACACCCTGATCGTGGATTCCAGCTCTTCGGATGGCACCCTGGAACTGGCGCGTTCACGTTGCGCCAATGTGATCCGTATCGATAGCAAGGATTTCAATCACGGCGGCACCCGGCAGATGATGGTCGAGCTCAACCCCGACTACGACATCTACGTCTACATGACCCAGGATGCCTATGTTGAAGACATCAATGCCATCGCCAATATCGTGCTGCCATTCGCTGATCCCAGGGTAGGCGCAGTGTGCGGGCGGCAGTTGCCCCACAAGGATGCCAACCTGCTGGCGCAGCATGCACGATTATTCAATTACCCTGCGACTTCCCGGATCAAGACCCTCGAAGATGCCGGAACTCTGGGCATCAAGACACCGTTCATGTCGAACTCATTCGCGGCATATCGTCGTGAGGCGTTGCTGGCGATTGGTGGTTTCCCACGACATGTGATCCTGTCCGAAGACATGTATGTCACGGCCAAGATGCTGCTCGACGGCTGGAAAATCGCCTACGAAGGTTCGGCAGTGTGCAGGCATTCGCACAATTACACCTTGCGCGAGGAGTTTTGCCGTTACTTCGATATTGGCGTGTTCCAGTCCCGCGAGTCCTGGATCTATGAAACCTTTGGTGGTGTTGCGGGCGAGGGGATGCGCTACGTGAAGTCGGAGCTTGCCTTTCTGGGCAAGCGCCGTTTTCTACTCTGGCCACTGTCTTTCGTACGCAACGCCCTCAAGCTGCTGGCCTACAAATTGAGCAAACAGGAAAAGCGTTTGCCCAGGGGCTTGAAGAAAAAGCTCGGCATGCACAAGCGGTATTGGGACAGCCCGTATGCCGAGTAGGAGGTTTTCGCGACTGAGCGGAGCGCCGCCCGATTCGCTCCCACACAATTGCGTAGGAGCGACTTCAGTCGCGAATCAGGACTTGCCCGACTCTTCTTCCTGACGATCCGCCTCGAACAACTGCGCCAGTTCCTTCCGGGCTTCCCGTGCGGTTTGCAGAAGTTTGGCTTCGTCGTCATACACCAGATGTTGCGCAGCCAGCACCTGTTCGTCGTGGCGCTTGAAGCGGCTGATCCGTGCATCGGCCTGAGCCTGGCTCAAACCAAGGCCGAGCAGGGTCTGACGGCTCATTTCCAGGCTGGAGTAGAAGGTTTCACGTACTGCCTGGGCGCCCACGTCGATCAGGCGATGAACGTGCTGACGGTTACGGGCGCGGGCAATGATCTTCATGTCCGGGTACAGCTTGCGGATCAGCTCGGCGGTCTTGATGTTGGTGTCGGGATCGTCGGTGGCGATGATAAAGAACTCTGCTTCATGCACCTTGGCCGCACGCAGGATTTCCGGTTTCAGCGGGTCACCGTAGAACACCGGCACATTGCCGAAGCTGCGCGAAAACTCAATGGATTCCACGGCAGTATCCAGCGCCACGAAAGGGATATTCTGCGCACGCAGAATACGCGCCACGATCTGGCCCATACGGCCCATGCCGGCAATCACCACGCGAGGGCTGTCGGTATTGATATCGCGATACTCGTCCGGCACATCGACAGGTCTGGCCTTGGGCTTGATCCAGCGAGCCATGGCCATGAACAGCAGCGGCGTCATGGCCATGGAGAGAGTAATGGCCAGGATCAGAATGTCGTACAGCGCGGGTTCGAACAGGCCTTGCTGGTTGCCGATCTTGAAGACGACGAAAGCGAACTCGCCACCTGCGGCCAGCACCAGCCCCAGGCTCAGAGCATTCTGTTTACTCAACCCGCCTGCCAGACGCCCGATGAAAAACAGCAGCGGAAACTTCAGGGCAATCAGCAGAAATGTCAGCCCCAGTACCGTCACTGGTGAACTGAACAACAGGCTGATATTGGCGCCCATTCCGACACTGATGAAAAACAGCCCCAGCAACAGGCCTTTGAAAGGCTCGATCTGAGCTTCAAGTTCGTGCCGGTATTCGGAGTCGGCCAGCAGCAGGCCGGCCAGGAATGCGCCCAGCGCCATGGACACGCCTACCAGCTCCATCAGCCAGGCAGTGCCAATCACCACCAGCAAGGCAGTGGCAGTCGATACTTCCTGGATTTTGGTCTTGGCCACGATGCGAAACACCGGGCGCAACAGATAACGTCCGCCGACCACCACAATTGCGATGCTGCCCAGGACTTGCAGGCTGTGACGCAGGCTTTCATGGGGGCTCAAGTCGTGCTCATGGCTGGTACCGGCCAGCAGTGGGACCATGGCAATCAACGGGATGGCAGCGATGTCCTGAAACAGCAGAATGGCAAACGCCAGTCGCCCATGGGGACTGTTCAGTTCCTTGCGCTCGGCCAGGCTTTGCAGGCCAAAGGCGGTCGAGGACAACGCAAGCCCCAGACCCAGCACCACAGCCGTATTGATGGGTTGCTCGAAAGCCAGCAGGGCAACGCAGCCAATCACCAGGCCGGTCAGCAGAACTTGTGCCATGCCGACCCCGAAGACTGCCTTGCGCATCACCCATAAACGTTTGGGCGACAGTTCCAGGCCGATGATGAACAGCAGCAACACCACCCCGAGTTCGGAAATGTGGCTGACGCTTTCCGGATTGCCGATCAGTTTGAGCACCGAAGGGCCGATGATGACGCCCGCGAATAAATAGCCCAGCACGGCGCCCAGTTGCAGGCGCTTGGCCAGCGGAACAGTCAATACAGCGGCGAGCAGGAACACGACTGCGGCCTGTAGCAGGCTGCCTTCATGGGGCATGTTGAAACTCCTTGGCAAGTCATGAACAGTCGATAAACGACATTGAAGGGCGGCATTAAACCATGCGTGATTCACACGGCAATGTTCAATTGTGCTCTGTGACTGTCAAAGAGGCGGTGATGAGGCGGGGGGAGCCGTGCCAGAAACGGCACATCGGCGTACCATATGCGGGCATTTGCGTAGAGCCAATGCTATTCAGAGAACTCAGGAAGCCGTTATGACCAACAAGCAGCGTTTGATTTACTCCATTCTGATTGCCCTGTCCGTGCTGGCGATCATGCTGGGCCTGTCGCATCTGCAGAACAGTGGGGTGCTCAGCGAGAAGGCCTTTCAATACATTGCAATAAGCGTGGCTGTCGTGGTGGTCATTCTGAACGGCATCATGCGGCGCAAGGTCAGGAACTGAGACTCGCTGCCCTCGCATCTACACATTACGGGGTGCAATTCTTGTTCGATTCGTTGAGCCATTCCCAGGCGCGAGGATGAAGGCTGTAGGTCTTGTCCGCATTTAGATTGATCACGCCTTCATCGCACAGGCGCTTGAGCACTTCGCGCACACTGAGAAAGGACAACGGCACATCGAGCCGCAGCAGCTGGCTGTGCACACCCCGCACACCCAGCGGCTGACCTTCGTCATTGGCGGCCAGCAGTGCGTCCAGAACCTTCAGCCTGACCAGGCTTGTGCGCAGGCCAAAACTTTTCAGCAGCAGCCTTATATGTTCGTTGCCCGGGCGATCGGTTTCTGCGGCGGGTGACTCTGACTGGGCAGAGAGGGCCGTCTGCCGGAGCATCGTGCGGGTTGTAATTCCTTGACGATTGAACATGCGCAAACTCCTTTTCAGGCTTTTTCAGTGCGGCTCATTGGGTTGTGTAAACGAAACTCATTTACTAAGACGAACGAGCGCCTGAAAAACTCATCTTTGAATGCAAAAAAAACATAAAAACGTCATTTGGACAGGGTAGGGGCCGTCGAAAAAACAGCCTGCACATCCTGATCGGACCGAAATCATACCGGGGTATTATTCAAAAATACGTGAAAATGCTTCGCATTTACATCTGTTGCGTAGGAAATTTTGCGGGGATATGAAGATCAGCTCTTCGGTGTTACCGGCGAGCGCTTGTTGAGGACCGGGTTGCCTTCCTGATTCTGGGTGATGAATACCGGCAGTACCTTGGGCAGTGATGCCAGCAGGCTCGACATGTCATGAGTGTTGTAGCTGCCACCCAGGCGAATTGCGCCAGTGGCGTTATCGGCCAGCAGGATTGGCGTAGGAAGGTAGCGGTTTATCAACGGCAAGGCCTGGCTCAACGGCATGTCATTGAAGATCAGCTTGCCATTGCGCCACGCAAGGCTGGTATCGCCTGCAAGGGTGTCGCTGACTTTTGGCTGGAAATCACCCGGTTTGTAACTGGCCTGCATGCCGGGGTCCAGACGGTAACCGGTGCCCGGTTGCGAACGGTCACTGCTGACCTGTACCGAACCATCCACCAGAGTGACCCGCACCTGCTCCTGATACATCCAGACATTGAAGCGGGTCCCCGTCACCTTGACGCTGCCTTGCCCGGCGCTGACCACGAAGGGGTGAGTGCTGTCATGGCTGACTTCGAAGAACGCCTCGCCCTTTTGCAGGGTGACACTGCGACGGTCCTTGTAGTTGGCGTAAGTCAGTTGCGTACCCAGGTTCAGCTCGACTCGGCTGCCATCGGCCATGGTGACGACCCGTGTAGCATCCTGTGCTTCATAGGTGTCGTAAGCATTGGGGAGCCAGCCTTGATTCCAGCCGGTAATGCCCGCCAGAGGAATTGCCAGGGCCGCGATGGTGGCGGCAGCGGCGTAATGGCGGCGAAAGCGATTGCGATAAGGCGTTGCCCTGGGCGCTTGAGGCTTCAGCTCGACCACCGGGGCCGGATTGGCAGGCGTGACCTGCTCGGAGATATCCCATATCTCCAGCATCGCTTCGTATTCGATCGCATGCTGTGGATGGGCATTGAACCACTGGTTGAAAACCTTTCGCTCGGCATCCGTGCAGTCGTCAGCATGCAGGCGCATGCACCAATGCGCGGCGGCATCGGTTATTGCGTCATATTCTGCTTCGCTGAGGATGGGGGCGTTCATTGGCTCTCCGGTCTGTACCGTTGGCGCATTCTACCTCTTGATCTCCATTGGAGAGAACAATGTATGGCTATTGAGTATCAGGCGGAGGATTATTTCATCGTGAATGTGATCGGCTCTCATTGATGTAAAAATGCTGTTGAAAGTTTTTTCGCGTGGCACCAGGCAGTATTTTTACATGCACTGATACTTGTTCTTTCAACCGACGCAGGAGTTTCAGATGCCCGCAATTCGTGACAATGATCAGGTTCAGGCGGTTTCGTATTCGCAGTTGGCCGACCTGCTTTTCCAGATATTTCTGGCCCACGGCACTTCGCCGCAGGTCGCTCGTGTGTTGTCCGAAAACTGTGCCAGTGCGCAGCGTGACGGTTCTCACAGCCATGGCATCTTTCGTATTCCGGGCTACTTGTCGTCGCTGGCCAGTGGTTGGGTCGATGGTCAGGCCGTGCCTGTTGTCGAAGATGTCGCGGCTGCCTTCGTAAGAGTCGATGCCGCCAATGGTTTTGCCCAGCCCGCCCTGGAGGCTGCCCGTTCATTGCTGATTGAAAAGGTCAGGATTGCGGGGATTGCGATTCTGGCCATCCGCAACTCCCATCATTTTGCGGCGCTATGGCCGGATGTCGAGCCTTTTGCCCAGCAAGGCCTTGTCGCGCTGAGTGTGGTCAACAGCATGACCTGCGTTGTGCCCCATGGCGCGCAAAAGCCACTGTTTGGCACCAATCCGATTGCTTTCGCGGCTCCCCGTGTGGATGGCGAGCCCATAGTGTTCGATCTCGCCACCAGCGCCATTGCCCACGGCGATGTCCAGATTGCTGTGCGGGAAGGGCGGATGCTGCCACCGGGCATGGGCGTGGATCGCAACGGGCAGCCAACCGAAGACCCCAAGGCCATTCTCGATGGTGGAGCGCTGTTACCGTTTGGCGGCTACAAGGGCTCAGCACTGTCCATGATGGTGGAACTGCTGGCGGCAGGGCTGACAGGCGGGAATTTTTCGTTCGGGTTCGACTGGTCGAAACACCCCGGCGCGCAGACACCCTGGACAGGGCAGTTGCTGATTGTCATCGATCCGGACAGAGGCAGTGGCCAGCAGTTCGCGCAGCGTAGCGAGGAGCTTGTCCGTCAGATGCAGGGAGTAGGACAGGAGCGTATTCCCGGTGACCGCCGCTATGTCCAGCGAGCCCGATCGCTGGTTGACGGCATCGCTATCGACCGTAGTGACTGGGAGCGCCTGCGAGTACTGGCCGGGCTTTGATTCTGCCGGGGACAGAGAATGACCATTCGTCGCAAGCAGGCTTGTGCCGGATCGGTTACATGAATACTGTATATAACAACAGTATCCAGTAAGAGGTTGTCATGTCCCTGAATGCATTGCAAGGTTCTATCACTCACCCATCCTTTTGCGCTGTTCTGGTCAACGAGATGCAGCGCGAAGACTTCCTTGCCTTGGCAACTGCGTTGCGCCAGTTCAACTTCGATGAGCCACAAGGATCGATGCCTGTCACCGACGCTCACCATGGCGAGGAGCGTTGCGTAGCCGCTGTAGCCTGAAGCAGTCTCTTGCCTGTGGATATACGAAACATATATGCTTCGTATATTCCATATGAGGTGAGCCATGGGGCTGGTAAAGATTTCTGAACACATGCATGCCAATCTGCGCTCCGCCAGCGTGGCATTGAGTCGCTCAATCAACGCTCAGGCTGAGCACTGGATGCGGATTGGCATGCTTGCCGAACTCCATCCGACACTCAACTACAGCGAGATCTGTCAGATGCTGATTCGTGCCGAGGATGCAGGTGGCACCGTACTGACTACTCAGGCTTTCGGTACTTCTTCGGTTACCAAGGTGGCCTCATGAGTCGCGGTATTACGCTCAAGACCGAACAGGATCTGGTCCAGTTGCGCATTGCGGGCAGGCTGGCAGCCGATGTTCTGGCAATGATCGCACCCCATGTGAAAGCCGGTGTCAGCACCGAAGCCCTCGATGACATCTGTAACGAATACATCGTCAAAGAGCTGAAAGTCATTCCGGCGAACGTGGGTTATCACGGTTTCACCAAGACCACCTGCATTTCACCCAATGCCGTGGTCTGTCATGGCATTCCTTCGCCGACCGACATCCTCAAGGACGGCGATATCGTCAATATCGATGTGGCGGTGATCAAGGATGGCTGGTACGGCGACACCAGTCGCATGTATCTGGTCGGTGAAGTCAGCCCGCTGGCCAAACGGCTGGTGGAAACCACCTATGAAGCCACCCGCGCCGGTATCCATGCCGTGCGTCCGGGGGCCACGCTGGGTGATATCGGCCATGCCATCCAGACGGTTGCTCACCGTGAAGGCTTCAGCGTCGTGCGCGAGTATTGCGGGCATGGCATTGGCCGTACTTACCACGAAGAGCCACAGGTTCTGCACTACGGCACTGCTGGCAAAGGCCTCAAGCTCAAGCCTGGAATGGTGTTTACCATCGAGCCGATGATCAACGCCGGCAGGCCGGAGACCAAGGCGCTGGCGGACGGCTGGACAGTACTGACACGGGACCTGTCCTTGTCTGCTCAGTGGGAGCATATGGTTGCCGTGACTCAGACGGGGTTCGAGTTGCTGACACCCTGGCCTGAGGGCACGGGCGAATATGCCCCGATCTGACAGCCTTGATGAAGACCGGCCCTGATGGGCCGGTTTCATTATTCAGGTAGCTGGACGTTTGCAGAGCACTTCTTCCAATGCACCTGCGTCACGCCAAACCCCTGCGCCTGCAAAATTGCCAAGCGTATGGGGCCTGCGGATACATTGTCACTGACGGTTCCTACTCCGGCATGCAGCGTAGCCATATGCAGGGCGTCGCTTTGGCTGAGGAGCAGGGTCTGATGCAGAAAGTGGCGAGCTTCGCCCTTGAATTGATAGTGGATTTCAAATTCCGTTTGAATAGTCATTCATGCCTGCCTGTTGGGCGTAAGGGTTACGCCATCTGAAAATGAGTACATACGAGTACGGGTAGCTGGGCGTGCGTCATGCACGTGGCATTGCTACTTCATTTCGAGATCGATACAGGGCTGCAATTAATTCAGGCGGTTCTGATCGGACTGCGGTCTCTAGCGTCCTGCTCAAGGTGCTGCCCGCTTTTACAGCGTGCTCAGGCAGGTGCAGCCATTATTCAAACAGGACGCGAACAGGGAAATTACATCGTTTTGGATCCAACTGAACAGTTGTCCGACGAGTGGCGAAAGGCTTTATCCAGACGCATGAAGCGGGCGTCGGAAACTGTTCAAATGGGTGAATCCAGTTAGTCAGGAACAGGATTTGAGATTGACCGGCCCGACGAACTCGTTACCTCGGCCCATCACGCAGGCGACCCGCTGATTGCGCTGGCGTTCCCAGTCCTGAACCGGGTAAGTCTTGTTCCAGGCCTGATAAAGTTGTTGGTCCTGACGTGACAGCCGCAAGTTGTACTGCTTGCTCATGTAGAAATAAGTGCGCGCGATCATGCCGCGTATCGAAGGGCGCGGCATGACTTTTTTCGCCTTGAAATCCACTTGAGTCAGGCAGGAGCCGTATTGGCCTTTCTGCTCGGGCAACCAGCCAAAACTGAAGTTGCTGCGGTCGCCGTTTACCTCACCGATGCTTGGCACCAGGTTGTGCAGGTCGGCCTCGGCACGTTTGTAGACGTCGTCATTTTTTGAGCAGTTCTTTCGTCCGCCATCCTGCCAGCACTGGCGTTGATGGCCAATCTGCCAGGCGGGCACGATATGTTCCCATTCGATGCGTTTGGCACGGTTGGCGTTCTTGCGTGGTACGTAGCCGCATGCAGCAAGGTCAACCTGATTGCCGGTGTATTTGCAGCCGCAATAGAACTCGGTCGCTTGCGTCGCATACAGTCGCCAGGCGACTTTTTTCGCTTCGCTGAAGGTGCGGGGAGCATCGGCTTGTACGGCCAGTGGAGCAATGAGGAGCAGGGTGGTGCAGAGCAGGGCAGAAAATCTAACCATCATGCCGTCAGTCTTCCTTCGGCAATGTCCAGAAAATCTGTACGCCGCCGTCATCGCGCCAGGCGAGGGTGACGTTATCGTTCTCGGCTATTTCTTCCAGCAACTGAGCCCAGTCGTCTTCCGTCTCGTCAGGCAGGCGGAATATCAAAGCGGCTTTGGCTTTCTGGGCGGTAGGCGAGTTGATGATTTTTTGCACCCGTATGCCAAGGCGTTCATAAGAGCCGGGAAGGGAGGGGGTTGCTGCTGCGCTTTGTTTTGCCACGAAAAAGGTCCCTTGATTTTGCTGTACGGGCATACAGTATTTCACTGTCGGATCTTTCGCAACTTTTATGTAGAATCAAGCGCCTGGATTCAGGGGCATATCGCTGCTTATTGATTTACCCGTCTGGTTTCCGTCTTTTCGATGGCGTTTTCTCTTTGTCGGCGAGGGCAGTAGACGGCTTTCTGTTGATTGACAAAACCCGCAAGCTTTCTCATAGTTCTCACTCGCAAACGTTTGCGTGTCGAGCCCATGTTCGACCCTGCGTCGTTCGCCCGAAAAATAATCACAACATCGGAGATGAACTCATGAAGCTGCCATTCGCTGGACGTCTTCTCGCTGCCGCTATTTTCTCTGCCGTAACGGCAGTCACTCCCCTCTCGCTCGCCCATGCTCAGGATGCTGAAAAACCCAAGGTCGCTCTGGTCATGAAATCACTGGCCAACGAGTTCTTCCGGACCATGGAAGATGGTGCCAAGGCCTATCAGAAAGAGCATTCCAACGACTTCGACCTGATTTCCAACGGCATCAAGGATGAGTCCGACACAGCCAGTCAGATCCGTATCGTAGAGCAGATGATCGTCTCCAGAGTCGATGCACTGGTCATTGCACCTGCCGATTCCAAGGCGCTGGTGCCGGTGATCAAGAAGGCGATGGACGCCGGTATCCAGGTCGTCAACATTGATAACCAGCTGGATGCCACCGTGCTGAAAAGCAAAAACATCGAAGTGCCTTTTGTAGGCCCGGATAACCGCAAGGGCGCTCGTCTGGTTGGTGAGTACCTGGCCAAGGGGCTGAAGGCGGGTGATGAAGTCGGCATCATTGAAGGCGTGCCAACCACCACCAATGCCCAGCAACGTACCGCCGGTTTCAAGGACGCCATGGGTACTGCGCAATTGAAGGTTGTTTCCGTGCAGTCCGGTAACTGGGAAATCGACAAGGGCAACGCCGTTGCCTCGGCCATGCTCAATGAGTACCCGAACCTCAAGGCGCTGCTGGCGGGCAACGACAGTATGGCGCTGGGCGCGGTGTCGGCGGTTCGTGCCGCAGGCAAGGCGGGTAAGGTGGCGGTGGTCGGTTACGACAATATCAACGCCATCAAGCCGATGCTCAAGGATGGTCGAGTGCTGGCCACTGCTGACCAGTTCGCTGCCAAACAGGCGGTTTTCGGGATCGAGGCAGCCTTGAAGCTGGTCAAGAAGCAGCCGGTCGATAGCGTCAATGGCGTGATCGAAACCCCTGTCGAACTCGTCACCAAACCTTGATATCTGTCTGGTAATGGTGCCTGCCCGAACCGGGCAGGCACCGGGAGAAGCTTATGTCAGCACCTGTCCAGGATGCTGTTCTGTCCATCAGCGGAATCGGCAAGACCTACGCACAACCGGTTCTTGGTGATATCGAGCTGACGCTGATGCGCGGCGAAGTGCTGGCCTTGACCGGCGAAAACGGCGCAGGCAAAAGCACCTTGTCGAAGATCATTGGCGGGCTGGTTGTGCCTGATGCCGGTGTGATGCATTTTCAGGGGCAGCCTTATCAGCCAGCCAACCGTACGCAAGCTGAAAAGCTGGGCGTGCGCATGGTCATGCAGGAGTTGAATCTGCTGCCGACCCTGACGGTGGCCGAAAACCTGTTTCTGGATGACATGCCGCGCCGCATGGGCTGGATCGACCGCAAGCGCCTGCGTGAAAATGCCATCAAGGCCATGGCCCAGGTGGGCCTTGAGGCCATCGACCCTGACACCTTGGTCGGCGATCTAGGGATCGGTCATCAGCAGATGGTTGAAATCGCCCGTAACCTGACCGGCGATTGCCATGTGCTGATTCTCGACGAGCCTACCGCGATGCTGACATCGCGAGAGGTCGAAATGCTGTTCGAGCAGGTCAGCCGCTTGCAGGCGCGTGGCGTCTCGATCATTTACATCTCTCATCGCCTGGAAGAACTGGCCAGGGTTTCCCAGCGCATTGCCGTACTGCGTGATGGCAAGCTGGTCTGTGTCGAGCCGATTGCCCGTTATGACAGCGAGCAACTGGTTACGTTGATGGTCGGGCGCGAGCTTGGCGAACATATGGACATGGGTGCTCGACAGATTGGTGAGGTCGCGCTGTCGGTCAAGGGACTGGGACGCTCAGATAAGGTAAAGGACGTTTCGTTTCAGGTGCGCCGTGGCGAGATCTTCGGTATTTCCGGCCTGATCGGTGCGGGGCGAACCGAGCTTTTGCGTTTGATCTACGGCGCAGACAAGGCCGATAGCGGCAGCATCGAAGTGGGTCAGCCATTACGCGAGGCGATCATTCGCTCACCAGCCGATGCCGTAGAGCATGGCATTGCGCTGATCACCGAAGACCGCAAGGGCGAGGGCCTGCTGATGTCGCAGTCGATCAGTGCCAACGTCGCGCTGGGCAATATGCCGGCCATCTCTCGCGGCGGTGTGGTCAGTGCCCGCGATGAGCTGGCCTTGGCGCAGCGGCAGGTCGCGGCCATGCGTATCCGCAGCTCCAGCCCGGCACAACTGGTCTCGGAGCTTTCCGGCGGCAATCAGCAGAAGGTGGTGATCGGTCGCTGGCTGGAGCGTGACTGCCCGGTGATGCTGTTCGATGAGCCCACGCGGGGTATCGATGTGGGGGCCAAGTTCGATATCTACGCACTATTGGGCGAGCTGACCCGGCAGGGGCGGGCGCTGGTCGTGGTATCCAGTGACCTTCGGGAACTCATGCTGATTTGTGATCGCATCGGTGTGCTGTCGGCGGGTCGTCTGATCGATACCTTCGAGCGCGACAGCTGGACTCAGGATCAACTGCTCGCCGCTGCTTTTGCCGGCTATCAAAAACGTGATGCGTTGCTTAGCGAAGCAGCGCCCAGGAATGACTCATGAAAAACCCTGTTTCCCAGACGCAGCCTTCAGCTGCCCGGAACTATTTTGGCCTTGGCACTTACCTTGGGCTGGCAGGCGCCTTGCTGGCGATGATTGTGCTGTTCTCGTTATTGAGCGATCACTTCCTGTCGTATCAGACCTTCAGCACCCTGGCCAATCAGATTCCGGACCTGATGGTGCTGGCCGTGGGCATGACCCTGGTGCTGATCATCGGCGGCATTGATCTGTCGGTGGGTTCGGTTCTGGCATTGGCTGCTTCGGCGGTAAGTGTGGCGATTCTGGGCTGGGGCTGGAGCGTGTTTCCCGCCGCTTTACTGGGCATCGGCTGCGCGACTCTGGCAGGCACCATCACCGGCTCGATCACTGTCGCGTGGCGTATCCCGTCCTTTATCGTGTCGTTGGGCGTGCTGGAAATGGCACGAGGTGTGGCGTATCAGATGACGGATTCGCGCACGGCCTACATCGGTGACTCCTTTGCCTGGCTTTCCAATCCCATTGCCTTTGGGATTTCGCCCTCGTTCCTTATCGCGCTGCTGGTGATCTTCATTGCCCAGGCAGTGCTGACGCGCACGGTCTTCGGTCGTTACCTGATCGGTATCGGCACCAACGAAGAGGCTGTGCGTCTGGCAGGGATCAATCCCAAGCCTTACAAGATTCTGGTGTTTTCGCTGATGGGCCTGCTGGCCGGTGTGGCGGCCTTGTTCCAGATATCGCGCCTGGAAGCGGCTGATCCCAATGCCGGTGCGGGCATGGAGTTGCAGGTCATCGCGGCGGTGGTGATCGGCGGCACCAGCCTGATGGGCGGACGTGGTTCGATCATCAGCACCTTCTTTGGAGTGTTGATCATTTCCGTTCTGGCCGCAGGTCTGGCGCAGATCGGTGCGTCGGAGCCCACCAAACGCATCATCACCGGTGCCGTGATCGTGATTGCGGTGGTACTGGACACCTATCGTAGCCACCGGGCACGGCGGCAGGTCTGATATGGCAACCATCAAAGACGTCGCGGCGCTGGCAGGGATTTCCTACACCACGGTGTCCCATGTGCTGAACAAGACCCGACCCGTGAGCGAGCCGGTCCGGATCAAGGTCGAGGCGGCGATTGCGCAGCTCGATTATGTGCCCAGTGCGGTCGCCCGTTCGCTCAAGGCCAAGACTACATCCACCATCGGATTGTTGATCCCCAACGGCATCAACCCCTATTTCGCCGAACTGGCGCGAGGGATCGAGGACCACTGCGAGCGTAATGGCTTTTGTGTGATCCTTTGCAACTCCGACGACAATCCGGAAAAACAGCGCAATTACCTGCGCGTCCTGCTGGAGAAGCGTGTTGACGGTCTGATCGTCTCCTCGGTCGGTGGCGATGTGAGTATCGCGGGCGGTCTGGCTGAGGTCCGCACGCCCATGGTGATCGTCGACCGTGAGCTTGAGGGGATTGATGCCGATATGGTGCGCATCGATCACGAGCATGGTGCGTATCTGGCGACCCGCCACTTGCTCGACCTTGGGCACTGCGATATTGCCTGTATCGGCGGGCCGGCCGATACCGCGGTGGCCGAGATGCGTTTTGTCGGTTATCGGCGCGCCCTGCAGGAAGCGGGTATCGAGGTCGTGCCAGAGTGGGCAGTCCACAGTGACTTCACCAGTTCTGCCGGTCATGAGGCCGCGGTCAGTCTGTTGGGCCATCATCGGCCGACCGCCATTTTTGCCGGTAACGACGTGATTGCCATTGGTGTGCTGCGAGCGGCGGCCGAGCGCAATATCCGGGTGCCCCGTGACCTTTCGGTGATCGGTTTCGACGATATCCAGATGAGTCGCTATGTCTATCCCGCGTTGACCACTGTCGGGCAGTCGATCATGCAGTTGGGTGAGACGGCGGCTGAAATGCTGCTCTCCAGGATTGTCGAGCCCTCGACCGGGACGACCCGCAAGCGTCTTGTAACCCCCAGCGTTGTGGTTCGTGAATCCACTGCGCCGCCGAACAATGCTTTCAATGAATTGCGCTGAAACACAGTGCCGAGCGAATGAGCCATGCAAGCAAAAATAGTGATAGTAGGCAGCCTGAACATGGACCTGGTGATTCGCGCCCAGCGCTTGCCGCGGCCCGGTGAAACGCTTTCGGGAAACACCTTCATGACGGTGCCCGGCGGCAAGGGGGCCAATCAGGCTGTGGCGGCTGCGCGTCTGGGTGGCAGCGTGGCGATGATCGGTTGTGTGGGCGAAGATGCCTATGGCGAGCAGTTGCGTGAGGCGTTGCTTGCTGAGGGCATCGATTGCCGGGCGGTCACTTCGGTGGCCGGGGTGTCCACCGGCATTGCGTCGATTGTGGTGGATGACAACAGTCAAAACGCGATCATTGTCGTCGCCGGAGGCAATGCTCAACTGACGCCGTCTCTGATCGGGGTGTTCGATACGCTGCTGGTTGCTGCCGACGTTGTCATCTGCCAGCTCGAAGTGCCACTGGAAACGGTCCGTCACACCTTGTCCCGAGCCCGTGAGCTGGGCAAGACCGTCATTCTCAACCCGGCACCGGCTGCCGACCCCTTGCCGCAGGAGTGGTATGGGTTGATTGATTATCTGATCCCCAATGAAAGCGAGGCGCAGGCTCTTACGGGAGTCGTGGTGGACTCGCCCGCTGCGGCGCAACAGGCGGCGACAGCGCTGCTGGCTGCCGGGGCGCGGAATGTCATCATCACGCTGGGAGAGCAGGGCAGCCTGCTGGCCAATGCCCAGGGTTTTGAACATGTGCCTGCGCTGAGAGTGAAGGCGGTTGATACGACAGCGGCAGGTGATACCTTTGTCGGTGGTTTCGCTTCGGCTCTTTCGCAAGGCAAGAGTGAGACCGAAGCGATCCGCTTTGCTCAGGTTGCGGCGGCACTGTCTGTCACCCGTGCCGGTGCGCAACCTTCGATACCGACGTTCGATGAAGTGCAGGAATTCAAAGCCTCATGAAAAAGACACCTCTTCTCAATATTGCCTTGTCCCGCGTGATTGCCTCACTGGGGCACGGCGATATCCTCATGATTGTCGATGCTGGCATGCCCGTGCCTGCGGGTGTCGAACTGATCGATCTGGCGTTGACCCATGGTGTGCCGGATTTCGCCAGTGTGCTGGATGTCGTGCTGACGGAAATGCAGGTCGAAAGCCACGTGCTGGCCAGCGAGATGGTGAACGTACAGCCACCGGGGCTGCGGGTGATCGAAGCCTTGGCGCTTGATGAGCAGTTGGGCCAGCAGCGCTGGGTGAGTCATGAAGAATTGAAAGTCTTGAGCCGTAGCGCCAAGGCTATCGTGCGTAGCGGGGAATGCCAGCCGTATAGCAATGTTGCCTTGGTGGCTGGTGTGGTTTTTTAAGGACGACTTGAACAGGGAGTAAACCATGCAATTATTTAAACTTTCCAGACAACTACTGTGGAGCCTATCGCTTTTGTCCATTCTCGGTATGAGTGCCGCTCAGGCGGCTGAAAAGCGCAACCTGATCATCGATACCGATCCGGGGGCCGACGATGTGGTCGCACTGCTGCTGGCGCTGGCCTCTCCGGAAGAACTGAACGTACTGGCGATTACCACGGTTGCCGGCAATGTGCGTCTGGACAAGACTTCGCGCAATGCCAGGCTTGCCCGTGAGTGGGCAGGGCGTGAAGAGGTGCCAGTCTATGCCGGTGCTCCAAAGCCTCTGGTACGTACGCCGATCTATGCCGAAAACGTGCATGGTCAGGAAGGTCTGCCGGGTGTGCCGATCCATGAGCCGGCAAAAGGCCTGGCCGAAGGTAATGCAGTCAATTACCTGATCGATACCCTGAAAAAAGCCGAGCCGCACAGCATCACCATCGCGATGCTTGGCCCGCAGACCAATCTGGCGCTGGCACTGGTACAGGCTCCCGAAATCACTCAGGGGATCAAGGAAGTCGTGGTCATGGGTGGTGCGCACTTCAATGGCGGCAATATCACGCCGACTGCCGAATTCAACCTGTTCGCCGATCCCCATGCCGCGCAGATCGTACTGGCCAGTGGCGTCAAGCTGACCTACGTGCCACTGGACGTGACCCACAAGATTCTGACCAGCGAGCAGCGTCTCCAGAAGATCGCCGCATTGGGTAATCAGGCGGGCAAGCTGGTTGGCGGAATTCTCGATGAATACGTCAAGCTGGATATGGAACATTACGGACTGCCTGGCGGGCCTGTCCATGATGCCAGCGTGATTGCCTGGTTGCTCCAGCCTGAGCTGTTTTCAGGTCGGCAGATCAACCTTGCCATCGATAGTCGTGACGGCATCGGTTTTGGTCAGACCGTCGCAGACTGGTACGGCACGCTGAAGCAGCCGCAGAATGTGTTCTGGGTCGAGAATGGTGACGCTCAGGGCTTTTTCGACCTGTTGACCAGCCGGCTGGCGCGCTTGAAATGAGTCGTCGCGTGTCAGGCGGGCAGTTCGGCTGGCGAGTATCTGCTTAGCACCTGACTGAGAAAGGTTCGGGCACCCTCGGTGCCCAGTTCCTTGACCAGCAGGTCGACGGCAATGATCGTAAGCTCTTCGGCAGTGCCGGGGCTGTGCGAGCAATGTCCCTGAGGCCATTTGGCCTTGATGTCCGCATCGATGGATATGATTGTCATGTCTGTCTCGTCTTGTGTGAAAGCAACGCATCGTCCTGAGCGTTGCCCAATGCCTGAGCGTCGCCTGTAGTAGATCATTACAGGTCCATGGTGACACTTCTACTTAGGCATCATCCCGGTTTATTAATAGCCTATGCGAATAAACGTTTTGTGACGATTTTTGGTTGCGCATGCACTGCCCCTCTGGGGCAGACTTTTGCAGCGTGTGAGCTTGTGCCTGCAACCAATGCGCCCGGGTGCGGTCGCACAAGGTCTGATCATGTTCATTGGAAGAGGAGGGTGTATGCCCCGGAAATTTGCAGCATCAGGTTTTTTCGTTTTAACGGCGTTGTTGGCAGGGTGCAGTGCCACATCAGGGTCAGCCCCCGAAACCGCTCAGGCTCCAGCGTCTCATGCCGGACATGGTCGCTGCGATGCTGCGCAGGCTCAGTCCGTGCTGGGGCAGCAGGCGTCAGCCGCATTGCTGGCTCAGGTGCGCACTCAGTCCGGGTCGAATGAAGCGCGTGTTCTCAGCCCTAACGATATGGTCACGCTGGAGTATCGATCCGATCGCGTGAATATCAACACAGATGCCAGCGGTAAGGTGACTCGCGTCAACTGCGGTTGATGACTGCATTTTCCCTTTTCGATAAAAAAACCCGTCGATGAGACGGGTTTTTTTCAAGTCAGGTGGATCAGACCACAGTGACTTCTTCTGCTTGCATGCCTTTCTGGCCTTTAGCAGCAACGAAAGAAACGGTCTGGCCTTCTTTCAGGCTTTTGAAACCGTCGCTCTGGATTGCTTTGAAGTGGACGAACAGATCGTCACCGCCACCTTGTGGAGTGATAAAGCCGAAGCCTTTTTCATCGTTGAACCATTTTACGGTGCCGGTTTGGCGATTAGACATGGTGTATCTCCAAGAACATAATTTTTCAGTAGAACGTGCTGCTCAGGCCAACTGGGCACACCGAGCCATAATAGTCGAAATGTAAGAAAAGAGAGTCATTTAGGTAGGAACTTTGAATCAAAGTCGAGAAGATGCAGGGCGTCATATTACCGTTGTGTGAATTCGGTGTGACAGTTTGCGAAGATCGAGGGTCGATTCTGTTACGCCGAAAGCCACGTTTTACGCGGCTTTCGGGCATATTTTCCGGGAGCTTCAACAGCCATTGCTGGTGAGTTGCTTCAGGTGTCGCGGGAAATTATTTTTTTGCCGCGCTGCAGTTTTCGGCGACCAGTTTTTGCAGTTTCGAGGCCAGGGCCGGGTTTTGAGCGGCGTCGGTGCTGAGGCTGGCGATTTCCTTGTCCGAGAAATGGCTGTCGACCTGCTTGGCGCCGCAATCGCAATGGGCCTTGGCTGTCTTGTCGTCCAGCTTGTGCTGTTTCGCGGCGTTGACACATTCTTGAGTGAAGGCTGAGCGAGTCGCGCTGTCCATCGCCGCTTGAGCGGTCAGCGGCCCGGCCAGGGCGGCACAGGCAAGCAGGGCAGGCATAAGGTGTAAGCGCTTCATGGTGTTCTCCTTTACTGGAAGAGTCATACAGGAACTCGACTTATTCAGACGGTCTTGAAGGGCTCCAGTTCAGGCAATATGCAAAAACGCTCTATTTCCATACTCATCGGGCAGGTTGTGCGTGTGAATCGATGCAGCTGTGCTAGGATGCGCGTCCTGTAGATTTCCGGCCCCGTGACTGAATGGTTATCGGTGTGGCACATACAGGTTTTTTCGCACAATCCAGTCATCTGGTTCGGTTCAAGGTTGGCCTGAAGGCTCCTGCCACTGTGAGGCAGGCATACCACCGAATCACGTACTGGCTCATCCCAACCCACGTGACCTTTGGTAGGGGTCACCACTAGGAGAGGAGGCGCCATGCCCACTATTACTCTTCCCGACGGCAGTCAACGTTCCTTCGATCATCCGGTTTCCGTAGCCGATGTCGCGCTTTCCATTGGTGCAGGTCTGGCCAAGGCCACCGTAGCCGGTAAAGTCGACGGCAAGCTGGTCGATGCCAGCGATCTCATCGAAGGCGATGCCAGCCTGCAGATCATCACCCCCAAGGATCAGGAAGGACTGGAAATCATCCGTCACTCCTGCGCTCACCTGGTAGGCCATGCCGTCAAGCAGTTGTATCCGACGGCGAAGATGGTTATCGGTCCGGTGATCGATGATGGCTTCTATTACGATATTGCCTACGAGCGCCCGTTTACGCCAGATGACATGGCGGCCATTGAACAGCGCATGCAGCAACTGATCGAAAAGGACTACGACGTCATCAAGAAGGTGACGCCGCGCGCGCAAGTGATCGAAGTGTTCACTGCCCGCAACGAAGACTACAAGCTGCGCCTGGTCGAGGACATGCCCGATCAGCAGACCATGGGCTTGTACTACCACGAAGAATACGTCGACATGTGCCGCGGTCCGCACGTGCCGAACACCCGTTTCCTCAAGTCTTTCAAGCTGACCAAGCTGTCCGGTGCCTACTGGCGCGGCGATGCCAAGAACGAGCAGTTGCAGCGCGTCTACGGCACGGCCTGGGCGGACAAGAAACAACTGGCTGCTTATATCCAGCGCATCGAAGAAGCCGAAAAGCGTGACCATCGCAAGATCGGCAAGCGCCTCGGGTTGTTCCATACCCAGGAAGAAGCGCCGGGCATGGTGTTCTGGCATCCGCAGGGCTGGACCCTGTATCAGGTGCTTGAGCAGTACATGCGCAAAGTGCAGCGCGAGAACGGCTATCTGGAGATCAAGACTCCACAGGTGGTTGATCGCTCGCTCTGGGAGAAATCCGGGCACTGGGCCAACTACGCCGACAACATGTTCACCACTGAGTCCGAGAGCCGCGACTACGCGATCAAACCGATGAACTGCCCATGCCACGTGCAGGTGTTCAATCAGGGCCTGAAGAGCTACCGCGAGTTGCCATTGCGTCTGGCCGAGTTCGGTGCCTGCCACCGTAACGAGCCGTCGGGTGCGCTGCATGGCATCATGCGCGTGCGTGGCTTCACTCAGGACGATGCACACATTTTCTGCACTGAAGAGCAGATGCAGTCCGAGTCGGCCGCTTTCATCAAGCTGACCCTGGATGTGTATGCCGATTTCGGCTTCAAGGACATCGAGCTCAAGCTGTCGACCCGTCCTGAAAAGCGTGTCGGTTCCGACGAATTGTGGGATCGCGCCGAATCGGCACTGGCTTCTGCGCTGGACAGCGCTGGCCTGCCATACGATCTGCAGCCGGGCGAGGGCGCATTCTATGGTCCGAAAATCGAGTTTTCCCTGAAGGATTGCCTCGGTCGCGTCTGGCAGTGTGGTACCCTGCAGCTCGATTTCAACCTGCCTATCCGTCTGAGCGCCGAGTACGTCTCGGAAGACAACGGTCGCAAGCATCCGGTCATGTTGCACCGTGCCATCCTCGGGTCCTTCGAGCGTTTCATCGGTATTCTGATCGAACATTACGAAGGTGCATTCCCGGCCTGGCTTGCTCCGACGCAGGCAGTGATCATGAATATCACTGATAAACAGGCAGATTTTGCTCTCGAAGTCGAAAAAACTCTGGCTCAAAGCGGATTTCGTGCCAAGTCTGACTTGAGAAATGAAAAGATCGGCTTTAAAATCCGCGAGCATACTTTGCTCAAGGTCCCTTATCTCCTCGTAATCGGAGATCGGGAAGTTGAAACGCAAACTGTCGCTGTGCGTACACGCGAAGGCGCTGACCTCGGTTCAATGCCGGTCGCCCAATTCGCTGAATTCCTCGCACAAGCGGTTTCCCGGCGTGGTCGCCAAGATTCGGAGTAATTATTATTAAGCGTGAAATGAGACAAGATAAACGAGCTGCACCCAAGGCCCCGATCAATGAGAATATCTCGGCCCGCGAGGTTCGGTTAATTGGCGCTGACGGCGAGCAGATTGGCATCGTCTCGATTGATGAAGCGCTTCGTATAGCCGAAGAGGCGAAGCTGGATCTGGTAGAGATTTCTGCCGACGCAGTACCTCCGGTCTGCCGTGTCATGGACTACGGCAAATCGATCTTCGAGAAGAAGAAGCAGATTGCTGCGGCGAAGAAAAACCAGAAGCAGATCCAGGTTAAAGAAATCAAGTTTCGTCCAGGGACGGAGGAAGGGGATTACCAGGTAAAACTACGCAACCTGGTACGTTTCCTGAGTGACGGGGACAGGGCCAAGGTATCGTTGAGATTCCGCGGTCGTGAGATGGCCCACCAGGAGCTGGGTATGGAATTGTTGAAGCGGGTTGAAGCTGACCTGCTCGAATACGGTTCCGTCGAACAGCATCCTAAGATGGAAGGACGCCAGCTGATCATGGTCATCGCCCCGAAAAAGAAGAAATAACCACCAGGGCACGGCAGGCCTTGCGGTTATGTTTATCAACTGAATGCGGAGTATCCGAACATGCCAAAGATGAAGACTAAAAGTGGTGCAGCTAAGCGGTTTTTGAAAACTGCTAACGGCATCAAGCACAAACACGCTTTCAAGAGCCACATCCTGACCAAAATGTCGACCAAGCGTAAGCGTCAACTGCGCGGTAGCAGCTTGCTGCATCCGTCTGACGTGGCAAAAGTCGAGCGCATGCTGCGCCTTCGTTAATTTTGATCAAGAATAGAGGAAGTAACTCATGGCTCGTGTAAAGCGTGGCGTCATTGCCCGTAAGCGTCACAAAAAAATTCTGAAACTTGCTAAAGGCTACTACGGCGCGCGTTCGCGCGTATTCCGTGTTGCCAAGCAAGCGGTAATCAAGGCAGGCCAATACGCCTACCGTGACCGTCGTCAGAAAAAACGTCAGTTCCGCGCTCTGTGGATCGCTCGTATCAACGCTGGTGCTCGTACCAACGGTCTGTCTTACAGCCGTTTGATCGCCGGTCTGAAAAAGGCGTCCATCGAGATCGACCGTAAGGTTCTGGCTGATCTGGCAGTGAACGAAAAAGCGGCGTTTGCTGCGATTGTCGAGAAAGCTAAAGCCACTTTGGCCTAAGTCCCCGACAATCACCGGTTCCGGGTTCCGGAATCGGTTTTGAACGTCATAAATAGGGGAAGAGCCTTTGGCTCTTCCCCTATTTCGTATCTGGAGTCTGTACATGGAAAACCTGGACGCGCTGGTCTCGCAAGCTCTTGAGGCTGTGCAAAGCGCCGAAGATATCAATGCCCTGGAGCAAATCCGGGTTCACTACCTCGGCAAGAAAGGCGAGTTGACTCAGGTGATGAAGACCCTGGGGAACCTGCCTGCTGAAGAGCGTCCGCAAGTCGGCGCGCTGATCAACGTTGCCAAGGAGCGTGTCACAGAGGTTCTCAATGCCCGCAAGGCGTCGTTTGAGCAGGCAGAACTGACTGCCAGGCTCGCGGCCGAGTGCATTGACGTGACCTTGCCGGGACGCGGTCAGACCTCTGGTGGTCTGCACCCGATCACCCGAACTCTGGAACGTATCGAACAATTCTTCACCCACATCGGTTACGGCATTGCCGAAGGCCCTGAGGTCGAAGACGATTACCATAACTTCGAGGCGCTCAACATCCCTGGCCACCACCCGGCGCGGGCGATGCATGACACCTTCTATTTCAATGCGAACATGCTGCTTCGTACCCACACCTCGCCGGTGCAGGTGCGGACCATGGAGTCGCAACAGCCGCCGATCCGTATCGTATGTCCGGGTCGTGTATACCGCTGTGACTCGGATATCACCCACTCGCCGATGTTCCACCAGATCGAAGGCCTGCTGGTCGACCGCGACATCAATTTCGCGGACCTCAAGGGCACCATCGAAGAGTTCCTGCGAGTGTTCTTCGAGAAGGAGCTGGCCGTGCGTTTCCGGCCTTCGTTCTTCCCGTTCACCGAGCCTTCCGCTGAAGTCGACATGGAATGCGTGATGTGCAGCGGCAAGGGCTGCCGCGTCTGCAAGCAGACCGGCTGGCTGGAAGTCATGGGTTGCGGAATGGTCCACCCGAACGTGCTGCGCATGTCCGGCATCGACCCTGAAGAGTTCCAGGGCTTTGCTTTCGGCATGGGTGTCGAGCGTCTGGCAATGCTGCGTTACGGCGTCAATGATTTGCGCCTGTTCTTCGACAACGACCTGCGGTTCCTGGCGCAATTTCGCTAGAACGCATGCCCGTAACGAATCTATTAGGAGAGCAGGATGAAATTCAGTGAACAATGGTTGCGTGGCTGGGTAAGCCCGCAAGTTTCCCGTGACGAGCTGGTTGCTCGTCTGTCGATGGCCGGTCTTGAGGTTGACAGCGTCACGCTGGCCGCTGGCATCTTCACGGGTGTAGTCGTAGGCGAAGTCCTGAGCACCGAGCAACACCCTGATGCTGACAAGCTGCGCGTTTGTCAGGTCAGCAACGGTACCGAGACTCTGCAGGTTGTATGTGGCGCGCCAAACGTACGTCCGGGTCTGAAGATTCCTTTCGCAATGATCGGCGCCGAGCTTCCGGGCGACTTCAAGATCAAGAAAGCCAAGCTGCGTGGCGTCGAGTCCAATGGCATGCTGTGCTCCGCTGCCGAGCTGCAACTGGGCGAGGGCAACGATGGCCTGATGGAGCTGGCTGCCGATGCACCTGTTGGTCAGGACATTCGTGTTTACCTGGAGCTGGACGATGCCAGCATCGAAGTCGACCTGACGCCGAACCGTGGCGATTGCCTGTCGGTTGCCGGTCTGGCTCGTGAAGTCGGCGCGCTTTATGCCGCCGAGGTCACTCGTCCGCAAGTAGCGCCTGTTGCTGCCGTGCATGACGAAGTCCGTCCTGTCGAATTGCTGGCACCTGCTGCCTGCCCACGCTACCTGGGTCGAGTGATCCGTAACGTCGATCTGTCGCGTCCTACACCGCTGTGGATGGTGGAGCGCCTGCGTCGTTCGGACGTGCGCAGCATCGATGCTGCCGTGGATATCACCAACTACGTCATGCTGGAGCTGGGTCAGCCGCTGCATGCATTCGATCTGGCCGAAATCAATGGCGGGATTCGTGTGCGCATGGCCGAGGAGGGCGAGAAGCTTGTCCTGCTCGATGGTCAGGAAGTCAGCCTGCGTGCCGACACCCTGGTCATTGCCGACCACCAGCGCGCTCTGGCTATCGCTGGCATCATGGGCGGCGAGCACAGTGGCGTGACCACCAAGACCCGGGATATTTTCCTGGAAAGCGCTTTCTTCGACACCATCTCGGTGGCTGGCAAGGCCCGTTCCTACGGCCTGCACACCGATGCCTCGCACCGTTACGAGCGTGGCGTGGACTGGCAGCTTGCCCGTGAAGCCATGGAGCGTGCCACTGGCCTGCTGCTGGAAATCACTGGTGGCGAAGCCGGCCCGATCATTGAAGCGGTCAGCGAACAGCACCTGCCTTCGATTGCTTCGGTTACCCTGCGTGCAAGCCGCGTCGAGCAAATGCTCGGTCTGGTCATTGAAAACGCCGAAATCGAACGCCTTCTGACGGCTCTGGGCTTGAAGCTGAGCAACGAGGCTGCTGGCCAGTGGCGCGTTGAAGTACCAAGTCATCGCTTCGACATCAGTCTGGAAGTCGACCTGATCGAAGAGCTGGCGCGTCTGTACGGTTACAACCACCTGCCGGTTCGCTACCCGCAAGCCCGTCTGGCACCTCAGGCCAAGGCCGAAGCGCGTGGCGATCTGCCAGAGTTGCGTCGCCTGCTGGTTGCTCGCGGTTATCAGGAAGCCATCACTTACAGCTTCATCGATCCGAAGGCTTTCGAGCTGTTCAATCCGGGCGTCGAACCGCTGCTGCTGGCCAACCCGATCTCCAACGACATGGCTGCCATGCGTTCTTCCCTGTGGCCGGGCCTGGTCAAGGCTCTGCAACATAACCTCAACCGTCAGCAGGACCGGGTTCGCATGTTCGAAAGCGGGCTGCGTTTCGTCGGCCAGCTTGATGGTCTCAAGCAAGAGCCGATGCTGGCCGGTGTGGTCTGCGGCAGCCGTCTGCCTGAAGGCTGGGCACAAGGCCGTGATGCCGTCGACTTCTTCGACGTGAAAGCGGACGTGGAAGCAGTGCTTGGTTTTGCCGGCGCATTGGGTGAGTTCACCTTCTCTGCGGGTCAGCACCCAGCCTTGCATCCTGGCCAGACCGCTCGCATCGAGCGCGATGGTCGTGAAGTCGGTTTCCTGGGCGCCATTCATCCGGAACTGGCAAAAACGCTGGGTCTTGATCGCCCGGTGTTCGTGTTCGAGCTGGTTCTGGGCGAAGTTTCCACAGGCCGTCTGCCGAAATTCCACGAGCTTTCCCGCTTCCCGGAAGTGCGTCGCGACCTGGCTCTGCTGGCTGATCGGGATGTCAATGCAAGTGCAGTTCTTGACGTTATTCGTGAAAATGCAGGCGAATGGCTCACGGACCTCAGGCTATTTGACGTTTATCAGGGTAAAGGCATTGATCCGCATAGAAAAAGCCTTGCAGTTGGCTTGACCTGGCAGCATCCATCGCGCACTCTTAATGACGATGAGGTAAACGCAACGACACTTGCTATCCTCAATTCACTTGAGGAACGGTTAAACGTCACGTTAAGGAAGTAGCGTATGGGGGCTCTGACGAAAGCTGAGATGGCCGAACGTCTGTACGAAGAGCTGGGCCTGAATAAACGAGAAGCCAAGGAATTGGTTGAGCTGTTCTTTGAGGAAATCAGGCACGCTCTGGAAGACAACGAACAGGTGAAATTGTCCGGATTCGGCAATTTCGACCTGCGAGACAAACGCCAGCGGCCTGGTAGAAATCCAAAGACCGGCGAGGAGATTCCGATCACTGCTCGCCGTGTGGTCACCTTTCGTCCAGGGCAGAAGTTGAAGGCCCGAGTTGAGGCTTATGCTGGAACCAAGTCATAACGACGAGCTACCGCCTATCCCAGGCAAACGCTACTTCACCATTGGTGAAGTCAGCGAGCTCTGCGCGGTCAAACCGCACGTTCTGCGCTATTGGGAGCAGGAGTTTCCTCAACTCAACCCCGTCAAGCGACGCGGGAACCGTCGGTATTATCAGCGACTGGACGTGCTGATGATCCGTCAGATCCGCGCCTTGCTCTACGACCAGGGCTTCACCATTGGTGGAGCCCGGTTGCGTCTTTCCAGTGGCGAAGCGAAGGACGATACCCAGCCCAACAAGCAGATGATCCGGCAGATGATTGCCGAGCTGGAAGATGTACTGGTCATTCTCCGTGCATGATGAATGAGCAAGATACTTCCATAATTCAAAAGCTTAGGGTATATTCCTCACCGCTTTCGCAAGTTGCGAAACAGTTTCACGCCTAGTCGGGGCGTAGCGCAGTCCGGTAGCGCACTAGCATGGGGTGCTAGGGGTCGAGTGTTCGAATCACTCCGTCCCGACCATATTTTTCAATGAATTAGCCCAATCTGTGAAGGTTGGGCTTTTTCATGTGCGCGAGTTTTGCGTGACTTCTCTGTTTTTCACGCCTGCCTCCTTTTCAAAATCGTCAGCACAGGCCCGCGCGAGTCAGTTGCTGATACCATATTCGCAGCTTCTATCAAATGCCCGAGCTCCGCGCCCGAGTAATGACTGGTAATGCTGCCGTTTTTGTGGCCCAACAGGGCCTTGCGATCTTCCTCGGTCACGCCTGCTGCGCGTAGACGACCCAATGTATGCTTCAAGTCATGGATTCTGATCGAAAGATATTCAGGGTGGACTGGGCGAAGGTTTTCCTCCTGCCAGAGTTTCGCCGCTCTCACCCTTGCTTTCTTCACTCGGGATATTCATTGCGTCAAAAATGGATTGTCTAGGGCCGATTATCCGCACCGCAGTTCAGGCAGTTGTACTGGAAACGCTGTACATCGTAGATGAATCGACCGCAGCCTGAGCAATTGAATATTGCCATGCGCGGGCGCTCGGGCTTCGACTGTCCTGCAGATAAAATTGGCTCATGGCGTTCCTCCATGCATACGCCTACCTCCGTATCCGGTGGTGGCATGGTCAGTTGGGGTTCTGGTGTTAGAATCGATGACCACATCAAGGATGAAGCGAATGAAAAAACTGAGGACTTACATGAAGGCCGCGCAGAGCTATTGCGCCGCGCTATCGAACAAGAAAGTCTGCTGCGTTGGACTGACCCTGATCGCTATCCATTACGCTTTGGTTGTCTTTGTGCCCAGCTATGAGTCAGCAGCACTTTTCGTTGTCGGGGGAGTCATGATCACCCTGACAATGACCAGGCGACCGTCAAAGCTGTAGGTGGTGGCAAATTGGTTGTAGGTGGGCTTTACATGGGCATGGTGTTCAACTAGACGTGATCTAGCCTTCAACATCCCCTGGATTACGCCTCAACTCCTTGCGCGACTCGTTATCGAACGCTTCGCGCAACTTTTCGCTGATAACGATTTCGTGGCGCGGATATTTCAGGTGAGCCTTAAGCTCTTCATCCGACATCAAGTCCATTTTCATGATGTTGATCTGAAGTATTTCGCTTATCGGCATGTTTTCGGCCCGCTTCCCCCACATTGCCACCGCCTGTCTGCTGCTCTGCACTCCCGGCACTTCCTGCCTATCTCAACCTTGAGCGCAGACATCCTGCGCACAGAAAGGAGAGTCGCCATGGAAATCGAAAACAACGGACCTGAGAGCGCTTACCCAGGGCCGGCTGAGAAGACGACCGACACCGGCGAAGAGCATGACTCCGGCCTTGAGCAAACCCAGTCCGAGCCAAAGCAGAGTGGTGATCGCCCGGAAGACTGGAACCCGCCTCCGGGCAATCCTGGGTCTGGCGATGATGCTCAAGCGGATCAGGAAAACGACGACGAACCCAAGACTGACAGCCTCATCGATGCAGAGTAGAGGCTTTAGCTGCCTCATGTCAGAGCAGTCAATAAAGGCCCTTTCGATAAGTGAAATCGACTCGGCCTTATGCCAATAACTTCATGTTGTTGTGTGGTGTGTGCCGTGTCGACATATAAATTTACACATGCTCCGTCAGACAAAAACCACACCTGCAACCTTGGTCTAGACTGCAGTGTTAATCCGCTACACAGCGTCTACAGGGACGGTCAAATGCTTTCTCATCTTGAATTGCGTCACGTTATGGAAGTGGCCTTCAGGCCTACGATCTGCAAGTGCACCATCAGCCCGGACGGTTTAATGTCCATTGAACTGAGGAATCCGGAAACGCATGTTCCGGAGCTGACAATGACCGGGATTTCGACTGCCAAGCTCAGCGGTGGACGTGCAATTGCAGCTTTGGTGGGGGAAATCAAGGACGAGGCCAGACGCGCCAAGGCGGCCGAGAAGGAAGATATCAAGCGTCAAGGATAAGATGGGCAGGACAAAGCCCGTATCTGGCGGGCTTGGAGGCTTCATTCCAGGCCCGTTCATCTTCCTGCGGCAGGTCTGAAAACAAACCATTTGGAGCCCGTTTTGCTCCTCGCCCTCAAGGCCCGGTTCGCGTGCCTTGAATACTGCACTTTCTCATCCCCAACCCCCTAAAGATTCCCGCCCCGCACCCGATGAAGTAGGCAACTTTCCTCGGATACACGCGATGTTTAACTCCCGTTTGAAACAAGCCAATAAGGCGCTGGAACTTCGTCTCGCCATGCTGGAGCAGGCCAGTCAGGTTCTTGATCTAGAGACTGTAGCGGCCGTGCTGGATGGGCGAGGGAGCGTTCAATCCATCAATGCCTTGTTCAAGGCAGAGCTTGGCTACTCGTCGAGTGAGATTGTCGGGCGTCGTCTTGACTCACTGAGCCCCTCAGAGTTGAGTGGTGATGTTCACCAGAGACGAGCCCTTGATGCTATCCGGGAAGGTAAGCATTTCAGCGGGACACTGCGTCTGAACCACAAGCAAGGTACCAAGGTCTGGCTCAGAACGATTGTCGTGCCCCTCAAGAATGAAGCCGGCGGCATCGAGCAAATTACTCTTTATTCAAGCGTATTGACGCGCACGATCGAGGCGTCCCGGGAGAATGAAGCCCTGGTCAACGCGCTGCACCGCTCGACGGCGGTAATCGATTTTACGCTTGAGGGCATCGTGATCGGCGCGAATGAGAACTTTCTCAAGGCCATGGGTTATGAGCTTGCCCAGATCAAAGGCAAGCACCACAGCATCTTTTGCCTGCCTGAAGAGTCCGGTTCAGAAGCTTATAAAAACTTCTGGGAAAGGCTGCGCAGAGGCGAGTTCATCGTCAATCGCTTCCGTCGGGTCGATAAATACGGGCGGGATGTATGGCTTGAGGCTTCTTATAACCCCATCACCGATGCGAATGGCAAACTGTATAAAATTGCCAAATTCGCAACCGTCATCACTGAGCAGGTCGAGCGTGAAAAGGCGGTGTCCGAGGCATCGAACATGGCGTATCAAACCTCTGTCCAGACTGACAGCTCTGCCCAGCAGGGACGTGAAGTCATCAAGAGTACGGTTGAGGTTCTGGATCGTCTGACCCGGTCCATGCAAGAGGCGACTCAAGGCATTGAAGCGCTTGATTCCCAGAGCCAGGTTATCGGGACAATCGTCAAGACCATCAGCAGCATTGCCGAGCAGACGAACCTGCTCGCTCTCAACGCTGCCATCGAAGCTGCCCGCGCCGGTGAGCAGGGCAGAGGTTTTGCCGTAGTGGCCGATGAGGTGCGGCAACTGGCTTCTCGAACCACCAAGGCAACGGAAGATATTGTGAGTGTGGTCAAGGAAAACCAGAGCCTTGCTTCGGGGGCTGTTGGCGTGATTGAGCGCAGCACCGAGCAGGCCACTGAGGCGCTGACACTGGCCAATGATGCAGACCGTGTAATCCAGGAGATTCAGCAAGGTGCGAACTCTGTGGTGCGTGCAGTCAGCAGCTTCGTTAATCAGAACTCGAATTAAACGTTCGACCTGATGGGCTGACTGACAACTGGATTCGCGCATAGCCCAACTGTCAGTCGGCCAGGCCGCAAATGATGAAATCCCTTCCCCGGCTGAGTTAGTCTATCGGCCGCCGCAGTTACTGACAGCCTCAGTGAACGTTGCACTCAATCACTCCCGAGCGTTACCCCTTGCAAGCCGAAACCCTATGAACTCCGAGCCTCCTGTAAAGCTGACCAGCCAATCTCCCGTTCCGTTGTACGCACAGCTCAAGGAGCATATTCGTTCGCGGATTCTGGATGGCACCTATGCGCCAAGCAGCCGCATGGGTTCAGAAAGCGAGCTTGGGGCCGCGTTTGGCGTCAGTCGCATTACCGTGCGGCAAGCGTTGGGTGATCTGCAGAAAGAAGGGCTGATCTTCAAGATTCACGGCAAGGGTACCTTTGTTTCCAAACCCAAGGCGTTCCAGAACGTCAGTTCCTTGAAAGGACTGGCCGAAGCGCTGGCGGCTTCCGGGCATGAGGTCGCCAACCGCATGTGCGGTTTCGAGTATTTACCTGCCGATGCCATCGTTGCCCAGAGGCTGGGGCTCGAAGAAGGGCAGATCGTGGTCGAGATTCGCCGGGTGCGACTGGTCAACCGAGAGCCGGTATCGCTGGAAATCACTTATCTGCCCGAGGCTACAGGTCGACGTCTGGAATCGGCGGATCTGGCCACTCGCGATATCTTTCTGATTCTGGAAAACGACCTCGACATCGCCCTGGGGCATGCCGATCTGGCCATAGATGCCATCGAAGCCGATGCTCAGGTGGTCGCTGCGCTGGGAGTCAAACCCAGGTCACCGATCATGCGTATCGAGCGATTGACCCACATGGCCGATGGGCAGCCGCTGGACTTCGAATACCTGTATTACTGCGGCGACGCCTTCCAGTACCGCCTTCGTATCGACCGCTAGAGTCGAGTCTTGTCCGGCTGCCTGCGTCCTGCAGGCAGCAGAATATCCTTAGTCCGAAAAAGTATTTCTGGCCTTGCCCTCATAGCCAATATCATCCTCGTATATCTTGTTATAACAAGTTATGAGCGCGCAGAGCGGCCGTGATGAAAACCGCTACTGCTGCGCCATCGCCTGCCAATGTCAGCGGGCGTATCGAACCGGAGAGGAGCAGGGCATGGCCGAGTTTCAGACAATCGAGCGCGAATACGACATCGTCGTCATCGGCGGCGGCACTGCCGGCCCCATGGCGGCGATCAAGGCCAAGGAGCGTAATTGCGACTTGCGCGTGTTGCTGATCGACAAGGCCAACGTCAAGCGCAGCGGTGCCATCAGCATGGGGATGGACGGCCTGAATAATGCGGTCATTCCCGGCCACGCCACCGCAGAGCAGTACACCAAGGAAATCACGGTCGCCAACGATGGCATCGTCAATCAGAAGGCCGTGCTGGCGTATGCCGAACACAGTTTCGAGACTATCGAGCAGCTTGACCGCTGGGGCGTGAAGTTCGAGAAGGATGAGACTGGCGACTACGCAGTCAAGAAAGTCCATCACATGGGCGCTTACGTACTGCCGATGCCTGAGGGCCACGACATCAAGAAAGTGCTGTATCGCCAGCTCAAGCGGGCGAGGGTGGAAATCACCAATCGGGTCATTGTCACTCGCCTGCTGACCGACACCGAAGGTGCTGTCAGCGGCCTGATGGGTTTCGATTGCCGTAGCGCCGACTTTCACGTGATCAAGGCCAAAGCGGTGATTCTCTGCTGCGGCGCGGCTGGTCGCCTTGGGCTTCCGTCGTCGGGTTACCTGATGGGCACCTATGAAAACCCCACCAATGCCGGTGACGGTTACGCCATGGCCTATCACGCCGGTGCCGAGCTGGCGAACCTCGAATGCTTCCAGATCAACCCGCTGATCAAGGATTACAACGGCCCGGCCTGTGCCTATGTCACCGGTCCTCTGGGCGGTTACACCGCCAATAACAAGGGTGAGCGCTTTATCGAGTGCGACTACTGGAGCGGTCAGATGATGTGGGAGTTCCACCAGGAGCTCGAAGGCGGCAATGGCCCGGTGTTTCTCAAGCTCGATCACCTGGCCGAAGAAACCATCCAGAACATCGAGCAGATCCTGCACAGCAACGAGCGTCCCAGTCGCGGGCAGTTTCATGCCGGACGCGGCACCGATTATCGCCAGCAGATGGTCGAGATGCATATTTCCGAGATCGGCTTTTGCAGCGGCCACAGCGCTTCTGGAGTCTGGGTCAACGAGCGTGCGGAAACCTCGGTCAAGGGCCTTTATTCGGCCGGTGACATGGCGGCGGTGCCGCACAACTACATGCTCGGGGCTTTTACCTATGGCTGGTTCGCCGGGGTCAACGCCGCCGAGCATGTGGCCGGCCGTGATTTTCAGCAGCCTTGTGCCGGTCAGGTCGCCGACGAAAAGGCGCGGGTCTATGCGCCGCTGCTGCGCGAGCACGGCCTGCCACCCGCGCAGGTCGAGTACAAGTTGCGGCGTATGGTCAACGACTACCTGCAGCCGCCGAAAGTGACCCGCAAGATGGAGATCGGCCTGCAACGCTTCAGCGAGATCGAAGCGGATCTGGCCAGCATGAAAGCCAACAATCCCCATGAGCTGATGCGCGCTCTGGAGGTCACGGTGATCCGCGACTGCGCCGAGATGGCTGCCCGTGCTTCGCTGTTTCGTGAAGAGAGTCGCTGGGGCCTTTATCACCACCGCGTCGATCATCCGCAGCGCAACGATGAGGACTGGTTCTGCCATTGCCATCTGAAAAAAGGCCCGGATGGCCGCATGACCAGCTTCAAGAAACCGGTGGAACCCTATCTCGTCGCCCTGGATAACGACGAGCGCACCGCCTACAACCGGCTACGGGTCGCCCCCGGCCAACCTGCCTGATTCGAGGACTGCACCATGGCCTTTCAACCCCAGGAAATTTTCTTCAGAAGCTCCGCTCCGGTCACCGTGGACAACGACAAGTGCATCGCCGAAAAGGGCTGCACGGTGTGCGTGGACGTGTGCCCGATGGACCTGCTGGCCATCGATCCCACAACTCGCAAGGCCTTCATGCAGTTCGATGAATGCTGGTATTGCATGCCCTGCGAAACCGACTGCCCGACCGGTGCAGTCAAGGTCGAGATTCCTTACTTGCTGCGCTGATCACGCCCAGCCATAACCATAAAAAATGCCACCGGCCAAACCACCGGACGCCTGCCATGCACCCCTCGTTTCCCACCACTTGACCCGTGGAGGAGACGATCGACGCATCTTTGACTCGAGGGGATAACCTATGTTCTTACGCACGACTCTGGCCAGCCTGCTGCTGGCAGCCACCGCTTTCGGGGCCCAGGCCCAGACTATCCGCATTGCCATTGGCACTCAGGACACTACCATCAACTGCGCCGCTGGCGGCCTGATGATTCGTGAGCTGGGACTGCTGCAGAAGTACTTGCCCAATGACGGCAAGTACAAGGATGTCGACTACGACATCCAATGGAAGAACTTCACCAGCGGTGCGCCGCTGACCAACGAGATGGTCGCCGGCAAGCTGGACTTCGGCGCGATGGCCGATTTCCCCGGCAGTCTCAATGGTGTGGCCCATGAAGCAGCAGGGCGTCGCAGCCTGTTCATCAACGTTCTGTCTGGCAGTGTCGAGGGCAGTGGCAACGGCATCGTCGTACCTGAAAAATCCCCGGTACAGTCGATCTCCGAACTCAAGGGCAAGACGGTTTCCGTGCCTTTCGCCTCGACCGCCCATGGCATGTTGTTACGTGCTGTAGCCGCTCAGGGTTGGGACCCGGCGCGTGACCTGACCATCATCGCGCAAGCGCCGGAAGTCGCAGGTTCGGCCTTGCAGGCGGGCAAGATCGACGCCCACGCTGACTTTGTGCCCTTTGCCGAACTGTTCGTCAGCCGTGGTTTCGCCCGCAAGATATTCGACGGCTCCCAGGCCAAGGCGCCCACTTTCCACGGCGCCCTTGTGGAGCAGGACTTTGCTCAACAATACCCGGAAATCGTCGTCGCCTACCTGCGCGCCACCATCGAGGCCAATCGCCTGCTGGCCGAGCAGCCTGAGAAGTACAGCGAGCTGATCGAAAAAGTCGCCGGTATCGAGGCTTCGGTCAACTATCTCTACCACGGCCCACTGGGGTTGCAGACCCGCGACCTGACCTGGAAACCGGAATACCGCCAGGCCGTCAGCACCGCCATCGACACCCTCAAGTTGCTGAAAAAGGCTGATCGCGGGCTCAACACCGACACTTTTATCGACGACCAGTACCTGCGCGCCGCCTTCAAGGCCAGCGGTCTGGATTATGACAAGGCACTGGCCAACTACGCTGCCCAGCCTCTGCTGGCCAATGATGCCGTGACTGGCAAGCCGATCACCGACTTCAAGCGGGTCGCGCAGATCTGGGTCAAGGGCGAAGCCCAGGTACGCAATTACGCCTCGCCCGAGGAAGCCATTGTTCAACTGGCCGAGCTGAAGAAAAACGGTCACGAGATTCGCGGGTTCTATACCCAGGCCAGCGACAGCGGCATCAAGTTGCTCGCCGATAGCGCCTGGTTCGTCAAGACTGCACAGGGCCGCCTGGATGCCTTCCTGCTCAAGGATCAGGCAGTCAGCGATGCGCAAGCCCGTGGCGGGCAAGTCCTGGATTTCGCAGGTTTGACCGGCGATACCGCGGTGACGGCGCGTTGAGGTGCATTCGATGAGGCTATCCAACCTTGCCCGTTGGGTGTTGCGGGGATCGTCGATTCTGGCCTGCCTGTTGTTCTGGCAGGTCGCGGCCAGCCATCAACTGGACCTGGGCCTGGTGACGTTTCGCAACGTGCCGACACCGGGTGAAGTCTTTGCCGCGCTGCATGAGCTGACGTCTTCGACGGCTCTGTTCCGGCATGTCAGCGCCAGCCTGGGGCGCGTTGCGGCTGGCTATGCAACGGCTGCGGTGTTGGGCATCGCCCTGGGTGTGCTGATCGGCCGCTGGCGCTGGGCTTCGGACGTGCTGCTGCCACCTCTTGAAGTGCTGCGGCCGATTCCGGCCGTGGCCTGGATCCCGCTGGCGATTCTGATGTTTCCATCGTCAGAGCTGTCCATGGTGTTCATCACCTTTACCGGGGCGCTGTTTCCGATTCTGCTCAATACCGTTCATGGCGTCGAAAGCGTCGACCGGCGTCTGGTGGCTTCGGCCCTCAGCCTCGGGGCAGGGCGGCTGGCGATCCTGCGCGAAGTGGTGCTGCCGGGCGCAGGCCCCAGCATTGTCACGGGGCTGGCCATCGGCATGGGGACCTCATGGTTCTGTCTGGTGACCGCCGAGATGATTTCCGGCCAGTGGGGTCTGGGTTACTACACCTGGGAGTCCTACACCTTGCAGAACTACGCGGACATCATGGTCGGCATGCTGCTGATCGGCCTGTTCGGGCTGGTCAGCAGTGCGCTGGTCAAACGCCTGGGCGCGTGGTGCATGCCGTGGAATAACCAGACAGGAGCACAACGATGACCTCAGGACTTGTTCAAGGAGAAAACGTCGGCATTCGTCTGAGTGACGGTGATGACGCTTTTGAAGCCGTACAGGCACTCGACTTCAGCATTTCGCCTGGGCAGTTCGTGTGCATTCTGGGGCCTTCTGGCTGCGGCAAGTCGACCTTGTTGGGGGCGCTCGCCGGGCACTTGCAGCCCAGCAGCGGGCAACTGCGGGTCGACGGATCCATCGTCGACGGGCCATCTCCCACACGCGGCATGGTCTTCCAGCATCACACTTTGCTGCCATGGCGTCGTGTTCTCGATAACGTCGCTTTCGGCCTGAAAATGCAAGGCGTATCCAAGCGTGAGCGCCACCGCCAGGCGCTGGAAATGCTGCGTTGGGTGGGTCTTGAAGACTTCGCCGGGCACTGGCCAAAGCAATTGTCCGGTGGCATGCAGCAACGGGCCGAGATTGCTCGTGTGCTGATCAACCGTCCGCGTCTGCTGCTGATGGATGAACCCTTCGGTGCGCTGGATGCCCAGACACGTTCGCGCATGCAGCAACTGCTGCTCGATATCTGGGGCCGGATCGGCACCACGGTGGTGTTTGTCACCCATGACATCGATGAAGCGCTGTTTCTGGGGGATCGCATTCTGGTGATGAGTGCTCGTCCTGGGCGTTTCATCGCCGACCTGAAGCTGGACTTTCCACGCCCGCGACAGCCGTCTCTGCTGACGAGTCCTGGCTTCGTCGAACTCAAGCGTCATTGCCTGGAACTGCTCGATCATGGTCCCGATGCACCGCCTTTGCCACGCCTGACCCCGCTGGGGTTGCCCCTGCAACAAGACCTGTTACGTATTGCACTGTGAGCCGTTCATGAGCCTGATAACCGATAACCCCGACATTCTCGAACTCCAGCCGCGTCTTGAAGATGCGGATGCGGTGGTGCGTAGAATCGCCCTCATTGCACTGGCCGACCTCGAAGACCCTGACAGCCTGCCTTGGTTGACCGAAGCCTTGCGTCAGGACCCCGCTTCAAACGTGCGCGCCGAAGCTGCGCGCTTGCTTGAAGCCTGGGAGGAGGCATCGGTGGTGACCGCCCTGTGCCAGGCCCTGACCGACACCGGGCAGGAAGTGCGTGAAGCGGCTGCACAAAGCCTCTCGCAGCTCAAGACTGAAGCCGCTGGCCAGTTGCTGTTGCCTTGGGCGCGGCATGCCGATCCTTTCGTGCGGGGTAGCGCCTTGCGTGCCCTGCGTGAATTGAGACTGCCCGCCAGCGCCGAAGTCGCCCGTGAAGCCTTGATTGACCCGGCTGCTGCGATTCGCCGCGAGGCCGTGGGTATTCTTGGCTGGTTGAAACACACCGAAGCACTGGCTGACCTGACTCAACGTCTGGCCACAGACGACGATATTGAAGTCCGGCGCATGGCCGCTGGCGCGGTCGGCTTTGCGGGCACTCCAGCGGTTATCGAAGCCTTGACGACAGCTTTGAACGATCCCCGGTGGCAAGTGCGCGAAGAGGCGGCGACCACTTTGGGCAAGGTTGGTGACGAGTCTGCTGGCCGCGCGCTGCTGGTGGCACTGGACGATGCCTATTGGCAGGTTCGCTTGCGTGCAGTGCGCTCATTGGGCCGGCTCAAGTACAGCCCGGCGCGTGGAGCTGTGGAGAGCCTGTTGTCACACAGCATCAGCAATCTGCGCAAGGAGTCGGCTCTGGCACTGGGCGAGTTTGGCGACCCGCAAGCCTTGTCTGCGCTGCGACTGGCCGAGCACGATGGCGACCCTGAAGTGCGCAAGGCCGTTCGCATTGCACTGTCGCAACTGGAGCCATGATGGTGCCTTCGGCGATCCGCAACGTCAGACACGGCGGGCTGCTGCATGTGGAGTGGCCCGATGGTCAGGCGCAAGCCCTGGCCCACGGCCAACTGCGTGCCCTATGCCCGTGCTCGCACTGTAGGGCTGCACGGCTGCGCGGGCGGATCGATCTGGTGAATGAAGAGGTCCGCATCACCGACATCGTCGATCAGGGTTATGGCGTGCAGTTGATCTTCAGCGATGGGCATATGCAGGGGATTTATCCCTGGGCCTATATAAGAGCAATGATCACGCTTTAAACCCGAACAGCTGTATACAGCGCCTTGATCAAGTCGGACTGGGTAATGATGCCCACCAGGTGCCGCTGGGCGTCGATGATCGGAACATGCCGATGGCCATTTTCCGAAAACACTGGCACCAGATCGGTCAGCAGGCGTTCGGCGCTGGCGACGCGCACTTTGCGGGTCATGATCTCGCCGACGATACTCGCCGGTTGTTTGTTGCTCACTTGACGCAGCAGTGCCCTCAGGTGCCAGCCCACGCCTTCGTGGGCGTCCAGGTCGATCTGCTTCATGAAATCCGCCACTGTCACGATGCCCATCAGATGGCGTTGCCGGTCGATCACCGGCAAGGCCTTGATCTTGTGTCGACGCATCAAGGCCCAGGCCTCGCGCAGGGGCATTTCCTGACGGGCGACAATCGGCGTAGTGCTCATCACGTCTGCGCAGCGGATCTCGCCCATATTGCGTTGGTAGGCCGAGGCCTCCGCACGCTCCAGCAGTTCGTGAAGGTCGTCACGGCTGACGTCCAGCACCTGGTTGTAATGGGCGAGGGCGGCATCCAGATCCGCATCACTGAAACGGCTGGCAGGCGAGTCGCTTTTTGCCTGCTGGACATGCGGCCAGGGGCGGCGGGTCAGATTGTTGTAGATCACGCCGGCTGCTACCAGCAGCAACGAGTCGAGCATGACCGGGCTCAGTGCGTACACAAACTGATCGCAACCGGTAATCACCATCAATAGCGCCGCAGCGCCTCCCGGCGGATGCAGGCAACGTGTCGCCAGCATCGCGGCAATCGCCAGACTGACCGCCAGCGCGGCAGCCAGCGTGGCATCGGGAATCCATTTGGCGCAGGCAATGCCTGCCAGCGCCGAGACCGTGTTGCCGCCCACCACAGACCAGGGCTGCGCCAAGGGACTCGATGGGACGGCAAACACCAGTACCGCACTGGCCCCGATGGGCGCGACGATGGCCATGGCCAGAAAGCTGTTCTCTATGGCGTGTGCGCCGTGCAGCCAGAGTGCAGCAACGGTGGCGACCAACAGAATGCCCAAGGCCGCGCCGATGCTGGCGCGTACTTTCTCTCGGGTGTCGATGGCGTGGGGTGCAGGCCATAGCGAGCGCAAGCGCGCAGCAAGGGTTGTGTTGGAGGGTGAAGGCATGTTTTTGGGATTACTCCTGCTCGAAAGGCACGCGGAAACGCTTGCCCGCCGACTTGAGTTCTTCTCGATGCAGAAAAGCCAGTTGCGCCAGCACCTCGCTGCCTTTGCCCGTAAGACTGACCTGTACCTCTCGTCGGTCCGCGACGTTGCGCTGCGTCTGCACCAACCCCAGCGCCTCGCAGCGCTTCACCAGCGCCGCTGCGCCATGAGGCACGATCTGCAAACGCTCCGCCAGCTCACCCACCGTTGCCCAATCACGATCGCTGAAACCCTGGGTATGCAACATCAACAGGTACTGCTGGGAAGTAACTCCACAGGCCTGCACCGCCTCTTCGGAAAAACGCAGGAAGCGCCGCAGTTGGTAGCGGAATTCGGACAGGGTTTCAAAATCCTGCTTGTGGAGGGTGTCAGCCATGGGGGAGCGTCGCTTCGGTTGAGTGAAGGGCGGCTTTTATATCATGGCGTGATGTATTTTGGCAGTTTGGATGATGTCGATCAGTCAAAGCAGAAGCTTCATGACTGAATTCTGGGTGGTGGCAATTTGATTTGAAATGGTGTTTGATGTTGGCGATTTTTCGCCACAGGGGAGTGGACGCATGGACAAAATATTATTAACGGCGTTTCTTACAGCATTAGCAGGCTTTATCACTGCTGCGTTGAGTGTTGTGAAACTGGTTAACGAGAAAGAAAGCAAAACCACGGAATTCAGACAGTCATGGACCGAGTCAGCAAGGGCTGCACTGTCTGATTTAATTGCAAAGTTGAATTTTCATGTCACCAATATTGTTCATGTAAAAGATTTGAAAAGTGAAATGACCAAGGCGATCTTGATTGCAAGTAAAACAAAGAATCCAGTAGAGAGGGATCTGCTTGGGGAAGTCATAAATCTTTATAAAGATTTGTTAGGTAAGAGTGTGGAACGTTCAAGGCAGTCAATGCGAGAGGTTTATCAGGCGCATGCAACGGTCCGTCTTCATTTCAAACCTGAGGATTCGGATCTGGTCAGGATTGAAAATAAATTTGATTATTGCATGGGTAAGTTTTCTGAGCTTGGCCGGGAGGAAGAGTCAGAGAAATGGGATGTTTTGAAAGAACAGGTTTACAATGCAACAAATGAAATTACAGCTTCGTCGCGTGCATTGCTTAAAACCGAGTGGGAGAAAGTCAAGCAAGGAGAACCTGCCTATAAAAGTACAAAAAAATGGTCGGTATGGGCATTTGCGATCATGTCTGCTTTGCTCGTGGTTATCGGCGTACATTCTTTAATTTCGTATAGCTAGGACCAGTAGCTTCTGCTCAAGGTGAAGAGATGCGTTGTCGCCAAAGGGAAGCGACGGTAATTACCAAAGTTTTTAATCGCACAGGGTCCACAGCCGATTTTTTGTGCTCCTTTGGGTAGTTTTCCTCAATATCTTCGCAAGGGTATCTCGCCATTTTCCATCAAGAAAATGCAGTTCCATGGCTTGAGAGGCCCGCCTGTGTGTCCTTACCAGGCGGTACTTCGATATCAGCACATCCATTGCATATTCATCGTCAGCAATAATCCCCTCCCGGATAAATCCGGTCCTATACGCTAAAGTCGATCAGATAAGACGCACGTCAGCATGCTGTCGCGGCCAAGGCCCCTCCCACGGATTGTGATAACAGCCACCAGACAGTTTCTTGACTGACTGCATTAGCCCTACACGCCTTGATTCGCTGCTCGAAAGCGCGGCAGCAGATGCATGAAATAGCTTTCTGGTCATCCCATTCAGTGCCCAAAAAGCTATATCCATAGCAACAAACGATATTGGTATATACCAGATTTTGCTTCTATAAAACCCGCACTCAGAAGACAGGAGCCTTCCACAATGATGTGGTCGGGCAGGAGCGCGGTGATGATTGGTGTACGGGTAATGCTCGAATATTTCCATCCCTGGCCTAATTCGGCAGGTTTTTATCTAGCGCGTGAGCGGGGCTGGTATAGCGATGCCGGTCTGGATGTCGAGTTGGTGGTTCATGACCCCTGGCGTGGGGATACGCTCGATCACCTGTTGGGCAAGGCGGTGCATTTCGGTGTGTTTCCGAGTAATCGCTTGTTGGTTCGGCGGGCGCTTGGGCAGCCGTTGTGTGGCATTGCGGCTATCAATCATCGTGGGCTTGAGTCGATTCAGACGCTCGCCAGTTCAGGTATTACCCGGCCCCGGGATCTGGCGGGGCGGCGTCTGGCGTTGAATCCGACGCCTCGTGGTCTGGCAATGGTGCGTCATCTGGTGAAGGCCGATGGTGGCGATCCGGATGCGGTGATCGTGGTCGACAGTGGCGTTCGTGAGTTACGCCCCGAGCAACTGGCAGCGGGCGTTGCCGATGCGAGTTTTGGCGGTTACTGGGCCTGGGAGGCGTTGATGGCCAGCCCGATTGCCGATGAGCAACGGGTCGTCTGGCCGGTGGATGAGATCGGTGCCCCGGCGTATCACAGCTACCTGCTGGGTGCCCATGAAGACACCCTTGCCGTTGACCCGGAACTGATCCGCACCTTTCTCGCGGTCACCGCACGGGGTTTCCTGGCTGTCACCCGGGAGCCATTGAGCGCCTTGCAGGCTTACGAGCAGGTCACGCCTTATTTCCCCAGCGAACTGCTCGCGCAATCCTTGCAGCGAATTGCTCCGACCTGGCTGCATGAGGGCCGCTGGGGAGAGCAGCGCCAGAGTCTGCTTGAGCCTTACGCGCACTGGCTGCATGAGCATCAGGTGCTCAATGACGGGAATGCCTGGCAGGGCGCGACCACTAACGCTTACCTGCCGGAGGCTGTCTGATGGCCGCCGAACGCCTGAGCGCACATGGTCTTGGACTGGAGCCGGTCGAGGCCGACTGGCCGGTGATATCTGCCGAGTCCGTCGAGCAACTGCTACGGCGTTATCCCGAGGTCGGCGCGTTGCAGGCGTTGACCTGGCACAGTCCCAGGCCATTTTCGGCGGCCTGCCTCGTCAACACTTCGACCGGGTCGGTGTTCGTCAAGCGTCATCATCGGTCTGTGCGGGAACCCGCATGGCTGGCCGAAGAGCATCGTTTCATCGCTCATCTGCGGCAGAACGGTGTGCAGGTTGCCGAAGTACTGGCTGATGAGCAGGGTGATACGGCCATTGCCATCGGCGAATGGACCTATGAAGTGCATGCCCTGGCAGCAGGGCAGGATCTGTATCGTGATGCGTTGTCCTGGACGCCGTTTCAGGATGTTCGACATGCCTGGGCAGCAGGTCAGACTCTGGCGCGATTGCATGAAGCCGCTACGGGCTATTCGGCACCACCACGACAAGCCGCAGTGTTGCTGGCCAACTTTCGTTTGTTCAGTCAGCCGGACCCGATTGCTGCCATCGAAGCTGCCAGCGCTGCCGATCCCGCACTCGCTGCTTACCTTAGCCAGCGTGACTGGCGCAATGATTTGACAGCGCTGCACGTGCCGTTCCATCGGGCGCTGTATCCCTTGCTTGCCGAGCAGCCGCCCCTGTGGACCCATAACGATCTGCACGCATCCAATCTGCTCTGGAGCGCCGGGTCAGGCGCGGCACAGGTTGCCAGCGTGCTGGACTTCGGGCTGGCCGACCTGACCTTCGCGCTTTTTGATCTGGCGACCACTCTGGAGCGCAACTGTATTGCCTGGCTGGAGCTGGAAAACGGCGTCCGCGAGGTGGTTCATCTTGAGTCGGTGGATGCGATTCTGGCCGGTTATCAAAGCGTAAAACCGCTTTCGGCCCGGGATTTCCAGACGCTGGCCGCGCTCTTGCCTCTGGTCCACGCTGATTTCGCGTTGTCGGAAATAGCCTATTACCAGGGCGTGGTGGGTTCTGTGGCCAACGCCAATATTGCCTATGACGCTTACCTCATCGGCCATACCCGTTGGTTCGCGGGAGCTGAAGGGCAGCGTTTGCTGGCTCATCTCAACAGTTTTGCAGGGAGTGTGCAGCCATGAGCACTGCGGTGGATTCAATCCTTATTCAAACCGGTGAGTTGCAGGAGATTCTGGCTGCCCCGGCCTTGCTGATTCTCGATGCCACAGTCGAATTGGCAACGCCGCGCTTCGATGGCGATTACGACGCCCGCAGTGGTTACGAGGGCTGGCTGCAAGGACATATTCCCGGTGCGCTGCATGCTGACTTGTATGCGGCCTTGAGTGATCCGCAAGCCACGTTCAGTTTTGCCTTGCCGAATGCACAGGCATTGGCAGCGGCGTTGGGATCACTGGGCATCGGCGATCAGCGACGCATTGTCATTTATGACCGTAACGACGGATTCTGGGCGGCGCGCCTGTGGTGGGTGCTGCGCAGTGTCGGGCTGCATGCGCAGGTGCTCGATGGTGGTTTCAAGGCCTGGCAGCGCGCCGGTTTACCACAGGAGGTCGGCCCCGTGGCTACACAGCCTGTCATCTGGCAAACCGAATACCGGGATGGGTTCTGGATTGATCGGGCAGGCGTTCAGTCGGTACTTGCCGGAGAGCGTCCAGGCACTCTGGTCTGCGCACTCTCGGCTGGCCTGTTCGATGGCAGTGCCGTGAGCCGCTATGCACGACGTGGTCATATCCCCGACAGTCTGAATCTGCCTGCTCGCACGCTGTTCGATGAGCAGGGCCGCTACCTTGAGGCCGATGCGTTGCGTGAAGCGCTCGATCCACTGCTTGAGAGCGAAGAACCACTGATTCTGTACTGCGGCGGCGGGATCTCCGCGGCTGCACAAGCGCTGGCGCTTACATTGCTCGGCCGCTCCGACGTCTTTATCTATGACGGCTCTCTTCAGGAATGGGCCGCCGACCCCCGCTTGCCAATGACCACCGGAGCAGCTCCGGCCTGACGCCTTCTGGCTATCAATCATTCAGTTGTACCGGGGGCTGATTGCAGACCCCGGCGCATTTGCGGCCCTGCGCCTGGCAAATCGCGTCGGTATGCAGCGCCCACCAAGGAGCTTTCATGGTTAAGTTTCATCGAACATGCGCCCCAGGGTTTTCGCCAAACCTGTTGAGAGTTGGGGTCTTGATGGCCTGTGGCGTGGGGAATGGCCTGCTGGCCGGTGTGGCATGGGCCGATGGCTCGACGGCTTCAGATACCAGCGTGCAATTGGGGGCAGTCACTGTCATTGGTCAGCAGGATACCGGCTATCAGGCCAGCAAGGCGTCGGTGGGCGGTTTTGATCAGGCGCCGCTGCTGGATACCCCGGCATCGATAGCCGTGATCACCGAACAACGGCTCAAGGATCAGCAAGCGCGCCTACTCAGTGAAGTGCTGCGTAACGACGCTTCGGTGGGCGACAGCTACGCACCCGTCGGCTACTACGAAAACTTCGTGGTGCGCGGTTTTGCCCTCAACTCGGCCAGCAGTTACAAGATCAATGGCCGGACCATCACCGGCGAGCAGAACGTTGCTCTGGAAAACAAGCAGCAGGTTGAAGTGCTCAAGGGGCTGGCCGGTTTGCAGAGTGGTGTGTCGGAGCCCGGTGGGCTGGTCAATTACGTGAGCAAGCGGCCCGACAATGTACGTTCGGTCACGGTGTCCACCAACGAGCAGGGCGAGCGTTATCTGGCGACGGATCTGGGAAGCTGGTTCGGTAGCGAGCAACAGTTTGGTGTACGGGCCAACCTGGCGCACGAAGACATCCGTTCCTACGTCGATCATGCGGATGGCAAGCGCGACTTCGCTTCCCTGGCGGTGGACTGGAATATCAACCCCGACAGCGTGCTGCAACTCAACGCCGAATATCAGAACCGCGAACAGCGTTCTGTGCCGGGCTACCAGTTGCTGGGCGGTACAACGGTGCCCCATAAAGTGAACCCCAAGGACCTGCTGGCTTACCAGAGTTGGTCCAACCCGGTGGGTATCCAGTCACTGAATCTCGATGGCTTGTATGAGTACCGTTTCAACGAGTCGTGGAAAGCCAGTTTCAGTGCCTCCCGCAGTCGTGTGGTGATTGACGACTACAGCACCTTTGCCTGGGGTTGCTATGGTTCTGCCAGTTGTGCGAGCGCGGCGGTACCCAATTACTTCAGCCCGGAAGGTGAATACGACATTTCCGACTACCGTAGCCCTGACGATACACGCCGCAACGACGAAGCTCAGGCGGCTATCAATGGACAGTTCGGCACCGGAACCCTCAAGCATGACCTGACCTTCGGCACGACGGCTTTTCGTCGTGTTGTGGATCGCCGATCGTCGATCAATGAATTTATCGGTACTGGCGTCATTGGCTCCACGCCCGAAACCCTCGAACCCTATTCCGGGGAACTGGGCAACAGCTATCGGCGTCTCGACAGCCGACAATACGGCCTGTTCGCCACCGACCGGATCAGTTTCAACGAGCAGTGGCAGACCGTTCTGGGTGGGCGTCAGATTCGCCTCGACGAAGAAACCTACGACAGCTCCGGCGCCACGACCCGCCACACGACCCGTTCGGAGTTTCTGCCGCAAGCGGCCCTGATCTATAAGCCGCGCCCGGACACGTCCCTGTACATCAGCTACAGCAAAGGTTTGTCTTTGGGAGGTGAAGCATCCTGGTTCAGCACTAATGCCGAGGAGGTTCTGCCGCCCACCACTTCCCGGCAGATAGAGCTGGGAGTCAAACACGACTGGCAGCGTTTGAGCCTGACCGCCGCGTTGTTCCAGATCACCCAGGATTATCAGTACACCCGGCCCAATGACGACGGCACCTTTACCTATGTGCAGCAGGGCAAACAGAAAAATACCGGTCTGGAACTGTCTGCCAACGGTCACCTGACCTCGAACCTGCAAGTATCGGCCAGCGTCGCTGCCATTCGGGCTCGGGTTACCGACAGTGGCACCGATGCTTACGATGGCCATCAGGCGATCAACGTTCCCAAGGTTCGCGCCAGCCTGCATGGCGACTACAGCATTCCCGGTTTCAACGGTCTGGCGCTGCTTGGCGGCGTGCAGTACAGCGGCAGCAAGTACGCCAACCGCCAGGGCAATGTAAAAGTGGACGACTATGCGGTATTCGATGTCGGTGGTCGTTACAGCACCAGGGTCGAAGGTTACGACACCGTGTTACGTCTGACCGTGGATAACCTGTTCGATAAGCGCTACTGGCGTGATGTCGGTGAGTCCATGGGCGACGGTTATTTGTTCCCCGGCGCTCCTCGCACGGCGCGTTTGTCAGCCACTGTGAATTTCTGAGGTCAACCATGGGCAAGCTCATTATCGGCGGCACTTTTGCCGTACTCGCCGCACTCGCCGGCTGTCAGCAGCGACCACCGGCCAACGATCAACTGGATGCCGTGCTGTGGACGCAAACGTCCATCGAGCATGAGTTGATCTACCGTCAGGTGTTTGCCAGCGCCACCCGGCAACTGGATGCGGCGCTGGCAGATCCTGCCTGGGATGCCTTGCCGCAACCTGCGCGTAATCTCACAGGATTGCCACCGGCAGTCATCGTCGATATCGACGAAACCCTGCTGGATAACGTACCGCTCAATGCCAGGGATATCCGCAATGACCAGACCTATTCCTATGACCGCTGGAACCTCTGGGTCGAGCAGGCCAAAGCACAGGCCTTGCCTGGAGCCGTCACCTTCCTTCAGGCCGCAAGCCAGCGCGGCGTTCAGGTCTATTACCTGACCAACCGCGAACATTCGCAGGTCGAGGCTACGGTCAGGAACCTGCGGTTGCGCGGTTTCCCGATCAGCGATGCGCAACAGGTCCTGGCTGCTGCAACGCCCACCGGACACTGTGAAAAGGATGGCTACGGTAAAACCTGCCGCCGCCAATGGGTGGCCAACCATGCCCGTGTGCTGATGCTGGTGGGGGATTCATTCGGTGATTTCGTGCAGGCCGACAGCAACAACCTCGCCGCCCAGCGCAAGGCTGCGGCGCCTTATCTGGCCTGGCTGGGACAGCGCTGGTTCCTGCTGCCCAATCCCACCTATGGCAAATGGTACAGCGCCCCTTACGGTGATCAGGAAGATTTGCCCGTAACCCGCAAGCGTGAGCTCAAACAACAGGCGCTGGATCTGCAGCAATAAGGCATTTGTGTCGAGGGGAACAGCATGTCAACCCTGGAAATAATCGCCGTGCTCATCAATATCCTCGGCGTCTGGCTGACCACTCAGCGCATTCGCTGGTGTTGGCCGGTGAGTGTGGTGGCGGTTCTGTTGTATGTGTGGATCTTCTACGAGGCCAGACTTTATTCGGACATGCTCCTGCAACTGATCTTTGCTTTTCTTCAGGGGTATGGCTGGTGGCGCTGGAGTCAGGGAGGGCTCGACCAAGGCAAGGTCCATGTGACGCGCCTGTCAGCGCGCGGTGCGGTATTGAGTCTGGCGGTTGGCGCATTGGGCGCGGTGTTGCTGGGTAGCCTGATGGCGACCTTCACGGATGCAGCCGTGCCCTGGCTGGATGCCTCACTGACCGCTTTCAGCCTTGTCGCCAGCGTGTGGGCGGCCCGCAAGTATGTGGTCAGTTGGGTCTTGTGGATTGTCCTGGATTGCCTGTATGTCGGCATGTATTGGCACAAGGACCTGCACCTGACTGCGGGTCTGTATGCGGGATTCGTGGTACTGGCGTTTTACGGCTATCTGGCCTGGAGGCGTGATCTGTTGAGTCAGGAAGCCCGCCCGGCAGCAGTTTATCGTCATAACATCGTTTGATTGATCACTCGGACTCATGCATGCCTTTTTATCCAATACCCCCTCATTACCAGCGTATTCGTGATGAGATCGCTGCTGATATCGCTGGCGGAACACCGCGGGCCGATCAGAAATTCCCCTCCGAGCGCGAGATGTCCGAGCGTTTCGGCTGTACGCGGGTGACATTGCGCCAGGCCTTGCAGCAACTGGAGGCCGAAGGCCAGGTGTATCGGGAAAACCGGCGAGGCTGGTACGTCAGCCCGCAACGCATTCGCTACGATCCGACCCGCATTACCGGTTTCATGGAGTACGTCGCCGCACAGGGCCGAACTCCCGTGACCGAATGTTTAAGTGCCGAACTTCGTGCTGCGGGCAGTTGGCTGGCCAGGCGAATGGGGCTGAGGTCTGCCGATGAGCCGGTCTTTCATCTGCAACGTCGCCGCTGGGTTGATCGTCGTCCGGTGCTGCTGGAATACAACGCATTGGTTGCCAGTTGGTGTCCGGGATTGCTGGAAGCCGATTTGAATACTTCCCTGACCCAAGTGCTGAGGGAGCGCTTCAGGCGGGTTCAGTCCCGCTGCGAACTGACCATGCACAACAGCATCGTGGATGAGCATCAGGCCGAGTTATTGCAGCTGACAGTGGGGTCGAGCAGTTTGTATCTGGAGCGCTTGAATTTTGGTGAGCAGGACCAGCCCGTAGAGTTCGATCAGGAGTTCTGGAGGCCGGATGCCTTGTCTGTGGTCATGGAGACTCGTTATCCGGGCTGATAATCCGCCACTCATCGTTTCCCTTGCACTCCCGGATCTATCGCGTTTCTTACTATAAGGCGCGGATATCCTGCGCTTCACGCGGAGAGTGGTCATGGAAATTGATGAGAATGCACCGGGCAATGTTTCGCAAAGCCCCGCTACCAGACCGACAGATAACGAAACAGGGTATGAACCGGACTCCCTGCCCGAGGCCGATCCAGCGCTTGATGATCTCATCAATGACCAGAGCGACGATCCTGATCTGCCGGTAAACCCGCCGATAGACGAAGATGAAGAGCCGTCCCTCGGGTAAAACCCGGTAGGAACGAATTCATTCGCGAAAAATCGTCATTCGCGAATGAGTTCGCTCCTATGCCGAGAGGGTGAACACCCCGAGCAGTATCCAACCCGCACCACTCACTCCCACGGCCAGTCGTATGGCATACGGCAGCAACAAGACCAGCGCCAGGCCTGTCATTGAAACCAGCCCCAGCCAGCCCACTGGTCCCATGGCCCAGCCCCAGACCTGAACGCTGCTGAGGAAACTGCCCGCCAATGCCAGCCAGCCGGCACTGCGCAGGGTGTGGCGTAATGCTTTGGACGGCGGGCGTTGCGACAGCTGTTTGTAATGCCGCTCCAGCCCCAGACACAAACCCAGCATGCCGCTGTAGGCCAGGAGCAGGCTGGTGATCAATGCAATGCTCATTCAGTTGACCTGCGCTGTGGCGGTGGAGGGGTGTTTTGCGGGGCGTTCCCTGGCGGGTTGGCCTATTTTCCAGCAGGTCCAGCCCAGCAGGATGCCGAGGACTACGGTCGTGGCTTCCAGAACGAAATGTTCGCCGCGATTTGTGGTGGTCAGTGCCAATAGCGGCAGGCTGATGCAGAGCAGGGCGGTGAGGGCCAGTTGTTCGCGCCAGGCGGCCAGCCATGGTCGGACAATGGCATGGCCGAGGCTCAACAGCCAGACGATAAAGAACACGCGGATCTCCCACTGACCGCGCTGGGCCAGTTCTGTCGGCAGCAGGCGGTTAGCCCACAGGAACGCGACGCAGGCCAGCATCAAGCCCGCGATTACGGTGACGTTCAGGCGTTCGGCACTGTGGTAGAGCGCTGCGCCGATGGCACCTTCATTGTCGTGGCGTCGGCGTCGCTTGACAGTAAACAGCACCATGCCGGTAGCGATCATCGCGCAACTGGCCAGGCCGCAGATGAAGTACAGCCAGCGCATCGGGTAGCCGCCGAACTGGGCGAAGTGCAGGCCGGCCATGACTTTCTGGGTCAGCAGGCTTGGGCGACTTTCTGGAGGCTGGCGCAGGATCTTGCCGGTCACGCCATCGAACAGCATGCTCTGGCCCTTGGTCAGTTCGATACGGTTGCCCAGCACGGGCCGCACTTCGATTCTGGCAGCGCTGCTGCCGGGGTTCTGGATAGAGAACCCGGCCACCGGCCCCATCAATCGCTCGGCCTCAGCCAGCAGCGGACCTAACGGTGTCAGCGTTGCTGTGCTCGTTGCCTCGCCACGCCTTGCCGATTGTTCTGGCCGTTGACCCTGTTGCTCGGTTGTCGGCCCGCCACGGATTGCACGACTCAGGGCATCGCGGTTGCCGTCGAACAGAGCATCTGTCGCCGCTGGCATGTAGATCAGGTAGAAAATCACCAGCCCCGTGTAAGTGATCATCAGGTGAAACGGCAGTACCAGCACGGCTGTGGCGTTATGGGCGTCCAGCCAGGAGCGCTGGCCCTTGGCCGGACGAAATGTGAAGAATTCCTTGAAGAACTTCTTGTGAATCACGATACCGCTGACCAGTGCCGCCAGCATGACCATGGCGGCCAGGCCTACGATCCAGATGCCGATATTGCGCGGCAGGTTGAGGGTGAAGTGAAAGAGGAAAAAGAACCCGCCACCTGCCGTCGCGCGTACATCCAGAGGTTCGCTGGTGTACGGGTCCAGATAGGTGCCGCCACCGCGTCGCTGTTCCCCGGCGGAAACCACCAGACTGGGTGATCGCTCGTTGGGAAGACCGATGTTCCAGGCACTGGCCTTGGGGTGATGGGCTTGCAGGTAGTCGAGTGCGCGCTGCGTCACTTGCGTCTGATCGAACGAGTGCGCCGGGATTTCCGGTCGCATCCAGCCATCGATTTCCTTGTCGAACACCGCCAGGGTTCCGGTGAGGAAGATCGAAAACAGCAACCAGCCAAAGACCAGGCCGCTCCAGGTGTGCAGCCAGGCCAGCGATTGAGTGAGGGTCTTGTGTTTCATGCCAGTTGCTCCAGCAATTGCGGCCAGAAGCCGACGGCTGCCAAGGGCAACGCCAATGTCAGACCGCCCCAGGCCCGCCAGGCGCTGCGGCAACTGAAGGCCCAGAGGATGACGAGGGTGTAAACCACAAAGGACAGCAAAGTGGAGACCACCAGCGCATCAACCTTGTCCAGCGGCAACAGGCGCGCCAGTGCTGCGGTAAAGGCATAGGTGAACAGATATCCACCCGGCAGCGCGGCGACAATCCGGGAGACGGTGGACCAGGAAAAGGATCGTGTTTTCATGGGTGATACTCATCAGGCCGCGTGCGCATGAAGGCCCGACCGGTTTCCCGGTCGGGCCTGCATTACAAGCGTCAGGTCAGCTTCAGAACGACGTGGTGATGGACGCATAGACCGAACGTCCCGGCTCGTTGTAAGTGCTGGCACCCGCGCTGGTGCCAGCGCCTTCGCGATAGATACGCTTGTCGAACATATTGTTGAGACCGGCACCGATCGACAGGTTCTTGTTGATCTCGTAAGTCCCGCCAATACCCCAGACATGGTAAGGATCGAGGGTTCTCATCTCGTTCTCTGCCGTGACGGCGACACCCCGAAGCGGGTTGGTGACTCGTGGTTCCTGCTTGCCGTAGTAGGTGCCTGTAAGGCTCAGGGACAGCGCTTCGGTAGCCTGCCAGTCGAGCATGGTGTTGACCGTGTATTCGGGCACTACCGACAGCGGGTTGCCGTCATCATCCTCGTTGGATTGCATGTAGGTGAGGTTGGTGTTCCAGCTCAGGATGTCGCCGTTCTGGCCCAGCAGCGGGACGCCGATATTGCCTTCCCAGCCCTTGACCACGGCATCCTCGGCATTGTCCCAGCGCAGGATGGCCTCGTTGTTCGCCGTCCGGCCGGTCAGGTCGTTGGACGAGACGATCTTGTTCTCGTAGTCGTTACGGAAATAGGTGAGCCCGGCGCTCCAGCCATCTCTGACAAAACTGATGCCCAATTCCTTGTTGATGCTGATTTCCGGGTCGAGGTTTTCGTTACCCAGCACATAGCAACCGGTTGAGTTCAGGCTCGGTGCGCAGCCATTGCCGTTGCTGCGGTACAGGTAGTTCGGGTTGGACTGGTACAGATTCGGTGCCTTGAAGGCCCTGGCAATACCGCCTTTCAGTGTGATGTCATCGGTCAGCTTGTAGGAGGAGTTGAGGCTTGGGCTCCAGTTGGCGCCGAACTGATCGTGATGGTCGAGACGTACGCCCGGAGTCAGGAACCATTTTGGCGTCAGCTCGATATTGTTTTCGAGGAACACAGCCATGATGGTGGCGTCCATGTCGGTCGGACGCGACCCGGCTGCCGAGTTGGGCAGCGTGGTGCCGATGTCGCGGTCCATGGTGCTGGGATCATCCAGCTCCTGACGGTTCCACTCGGCGCCGACAGTCAGTGTCTGCGGGCGCAGGAATTCCAGCGGGATATCCAGTTGTCCTTGCAGCAGGTAGCTGTCATAGGTGCTGGTGCTCTTGTCCGCATTGGCACTGATATCGCCATCGACGCTACCGGTCTGTCCTTCCAGCAACCTGTTGTTGCGGGTCTTCTCATACTGCGCCAGCAGGCGTGAAGTGCCGAACGCCCAGTCACCGTTATGGGTGACCGAGAAGTTCTGGCGATACATCGTGTTGGTTTCCCGGCCCAGCCAGTTGTTGACGGTACTGCCGTTGACCAGCGCGTCTGTGCCGCCAGTGCCGACATCACCTGCATAGATATTGCCCTGACGGCTGTAACCGGCTTCAAAGTCGAGGGTCTGGTTGGTGTCCAGCGCCCAGCTCAACAGCCCGTTTATATCCTTGTTGCGCACACCTTCGCGACCTGCCGCCAGCGATGCCCCGGAGGCTGTATCGGTATGTGCCTGGTTGATGTCGGCATCGTCCGCATCGGTCTTGTTGAGGTTGCCGTAGACACGGAAGGTGAGGGCATCGGTCAACGGGCCGGCGAGGCTGAACGTGGTGCGTTTGGTCATGCCCTCCGCATCGTCTTCCGGCAGGTTGGTGTAGGCGGTGACCGAGCCGGTGAGGGATTCGGTCGGTCGTTTGGTGATGATGTTCACCACGCCCCCCATGGAGCCCGAGCCGTAACGGGCCGCAGCCGGGCCGCGCAGTACTTCGATGCTTTCGACTTCGCTGGCGGGTACCCAATTGCTGTCGCCGCGGGTATCACGCTCGCCGGAGCGGGTATAGCGTACGGAGTTACGCGATGTGACGGGTTTGCCATCGATCAGGATCAGGGTGTTCTCCGGCCCCATGCCGCGCAGGTCGATCTGGCGATTGTTGCCACGTGCGCCGCTGGCGCTGTTGCCGGTCAGGTTGACGCCCGGCATCTTGCGCACTATATCGGAGAGGTCATTGACCGGAGGGCGTTTCTTGATGTCATCGGCCCTGATCAGCGACACACCCGATGCCTGTTTCAGCTCTTGCTCGGCAGTGGCCACCACATGGGTGTCGGCCAACTGGACGGAGTCATCGGTCTTTTCGGATCGGATGGACTCTGGCGTTTCGGCCATCGCCACTGACGGGCAGGCGGCCAGCAGGGCCAGGCAAAGGTGGCTGAGCTTGAATCGCGGATGCATCTGCAACACTCCTGTGACATTCATGGCGTGCAGAGAGGCGTGGGCTCTCTCTGCTGCCGGACTGGATGCAGATGGTATTTATTCTCATATGTGAGTAAATCTTTTTTACACTTTATACACTTCTCAAACGTAGATGCAGGCGCAGCCCCGGTGTGGCGTTCTCTGCCCAGATTTGTCCGTTCTGCAATTCAACGATGCTGCGGGCGATGGAAAGCCCAAGGCCGAAGCCTTCACCTCCCGGGCGTTCAGCGTTGAGGCGGGTGAACGGCTGGAAGACATGCTCCAGTTTTTCGGGCTCGATACCTGGCCCCTGATCTTCGATCCACAGGTGCCAATAGCCACCTTCGCGGCAACCGGTCAGGCGCACCACGCCGTCATTCGGAGAGTGGCGAATGGCGTTGCGCAGAATGTTTTCCAACGCCTGCGCCAGACCATTCAGGTTGCCGCTGACGTAGCAGTCGGACGGCAAGTCGCATGGCAGCCGCTCCATGGGCCAGTTGGTCTCGAAGCACACGTCCTCGCACAACAGGTTCCACAGCTCTTTCACTTCTACGGTTTCCAGTGGCAGAGCAGGGCGTTCGGTATCCAGCCACACGAGCTCCAGGGTGTCGCTGATGAGCTTTTCCATGATCTGCACTTCGCGTTCCTGGCGCTGACGCATGGTGTCGATATCCAGTTCACGCTCGCCGGCTGCCCGCAAGCGGCTGAGCGGTGTGCGCAATTCATGGGACAGTGTGCGCAGCAGGCGGCGCTGAAAGACCACGGTGTTCTCCAGACGCCCGGCCATCTGATTGAAGGCTCGTGCCAGCTCGCCCAGTTCGTCACGGCGCTCTGCTACCTGTGGCTCGACTCGCGCCGCCAGATCTCCGGTGCTCAAGGCATTGGCCTGGCGGTGAAGGATCACGATGGGCGAGATCAGAATGCGGTACAGCAGAGCGGCCAGCAGCAGTGCCAGGCTGGCAGGAAGCACTTTTTGCAGCAGCAGGTCCCACAGCTCGTTGTGCTGGCGAGGATGAAAGTGGCCGGGCAGATCCATTACCAGGCGTGCTTCAGTGTCTTTGAACGGGATGTAAAAAGTAGGCACACCGCCGGGGCGTCCCACCATGCCATCGAGCCTGCGTACGAAATGCAGCCTTTCCAGTTCCGGCTCCGTCAAAGGCTGTGAAGACAGCGAGTTCTGTTGTCTGTCCACGACCACAGCCCAGACCTTTTCCCGGCTGCGCAGCTCGCGAAGCACCTCGTCGACTCCGCTGGCGCCGCGCTTCTGCCAGGCGGCTTCGGCCCGTCGTGCGTAGTCGTTAAGGGCACGCTTGGTCGGTTCGGATAACCGCTCTGTCGCCTCGTTGAGTCTGCGGTTCAGGTCGGTTTGCAGGCTGGCCATCAGCAGGCAGAGCAGGGCAAGGCCACCGATGAGTTTCCATAGCAGTGAGTGGCGATTGGGCAGCTTCATGGCGTCAACCGGGTCAGCACGTAACCCATGCCCCGCACCGTCTCAAGGCGCTTGTCGTTATAACCGATGGCCTGCAATTTACGGCGGATGCGGCTGACATGCATGTCCAGGCTGCGGTCATGCTGCGAGTACGCCCGGTGCATGGCCTGCTGATAGAGGAAAGCCTTGCCCAGCACTTCACCCATGTGTCGTACCAGCGTTTCCAGAATCCGGTATTCGGTGGTGCTCAGATCGGCCCACTGGTCATTCAGGCAGACGTCGGCGCGCTGCTCGTCGAAGGTCAACTGCGATTCATTACTGACGATCCTTGTCTGTGCTTCATGCTCGTACGCCACGCGGCGCAGAATGGCGTCGATACGTACATCCATCTCCAGCATGCTGAAGGGCTTGGGCAAGTAATCATCCGCGCCCTGGCTGAAGCCGACGATACGATCCTGCTCGGCGCCCAGTGCCGACATCAGGATCACCGGCAAGCGTTGGCGTTGGCGCAGCCGGGCCAGGATTTCCAGGCCGTTGCTGTCGGGCAGCATGATGTCCATCAGGATCAGGTCGAAGTCCTGCGAACGTACCAGTTCCAGAATCTCGTCGCCGTCATGGCGCAGGGTCACCGTAAAACCGCGTTCGCTGAGGTGGCTCTGAAGATGAGCTGCCAGCAGTGGATCATCTTCTATGGCCAGAATATGAGCACGTGCGCCAGCGGGGTGGTGGAGTTGCATGAGAAGCACCTGCGGATGAGAACGATTCCTTGATCCGTATTCTGACCAATGTCGCTGAAGATTCCCATCGGCACTTTCATTCCTTTCCAGATGAGTGGATTGTTACTGTTTATGTAATAGTTATTCTCATTTTGTGAGAGTGACAAATTGACGCGGATAAAGATTTTTTTGGTATCGTTACCAATATTAACCGTTTAGTTAATAATTTTTGCTGGCATCAGAAAGGATGCCCAGCCCCTGAAAAACCCTTCAGCGGCTTCTGTTTCAAGCTGCTCGAAAGACTCTTTCCTTCGCAACGTTCATGCATCAGCGGGATCATGCAACATGACTAAGTCTCAACCTTCGGCATCCTTCAGTCGCTGGCCCATCCGGGTTGTCGCTCTGGGGGTGCTGGTATTTGGATTGCTTTTCGCCGCAGGCGGCGGCTATCTCGTCACGCTGGGCGGCAGTTGGTATTTCCTGCTGGCCGGTCTTGGCCTGATCGCATCAGGTGTCCTGCTCTTCAAACAACGCCTGGCGGGTGCCTGGCTGTTCGCAGCAGTGATGGTGCTGACGCTGATCTGGGCGCTGGCCGATGCAGGGCTGAACTTCTGGCCGCTGATTTCGCGGCTGTTCGCTCTGGGTGTCTTGAGCCTGTTGGTGGCGCTGATCTACCCGGCCTTGCGTAAGGCGAATGGCCGGGAAGCGGGTCGTTCCGGTTATGCCCTGGGTGGTGTTCTGGCCATCGCGATTGTTGCGGCGGGTGCGGGAATGTTCGTGCCTCACGCTTCGGTTTCGCCTACCGGAAACGGCCCGGGCCTGACTGGCGTCGACCCGGCAAAGGCACAGAAAGACTGGCAGCATTACGGTAACGATGAAGGCGGTAGCCGTTTCGCGGCGTTGGATCAGATCAACCGCAGCAACGTCTCGAAGCTGGTACCGGCCTGGACTTACAACACCGGCGACATCGCAATCAGCAATGGTAATGGTGCTGAAGACCAGACCACTCCGTTGCAGGTGGGCGACAAGGTGTTTATCTGCACCCCGCACAACAACATCATTGCGCTGGACGCCGACACCGGCAAAAAGCTGTGGAAGAACGAGATCAACGCTCAGGCGGCGGTCTGGCAGCGTTGCCGTGGCCTGGCTTATTTCGATGCCACCGCAGCCGTTGCTCAACCAACCGACGGCAGCACGCCAGCCAAGGCCGTTTCTGTACCGGCGGGTGCCAATTGCCAGCGTCGTTTGTTGACCAACACCATTGATGCGCGCCTGATTGCCGTGGATGCCGATACCGGCGAGTTCTGCCAGGGCTTCGGCAATAATGGCCAGGTCGATCTGAAAGCCGGTCTGGGCAAGGTCCCGGATGCTTACTACCAACTGTCGTCGGCACCCTTGATGGCCGGTACAACAGTGGTTGTCGGCGGTCGTGTCGCTGACAACGTTCAGGCTGACATGCCCGGTGGCGTCATCCGTGGTTTCGATGTGGTGACCGGTGAAATGCGCTGGGCGTTCGACCCAGGCAACCCTGAAGACAAGACAGCACCGGCTGAAGGCCGCACGTATGTGCGCAGTACGCCCAATAGCTGGGCACCGATGTCTTACGACCCGGCGATGAACACCGTGTTCTTGCCCATGGGCAGCTCGTCCACCGACATCTATGGTGTGGAACGTACTGCGCTGGATCACAAGTACGGCGCTTCCGTGCTGGCATTGAATGCCACCACGGGCGAAGAGAAGTGGGTCTACCAGACCGTTCATAACGACCTGTGGGATTTTGACCTGCCGATGCAGCCAAGCCTGATCGATTTCACCAAAGCAGATGGCAGCAAGGTGCCTGCAGTGGTGATCGGGACCAAGGCCGGTCAGATCTTCGTGCTGGATCGTGCCACTGGTCAGCCACTGACCCAGGTTGACGAGATCCCGGTCAAGCCGTCCAACATTCCCAACGAGCCTTACTCCAGGACCGAGCCTCTGTCGGTGGGCATGCCACAGATCGGTGCGCCACACCTGACGGAGTCGGACATGTGGGGTGCGACTCCATTCGATCAGATGATGTGCCGTATCTCGTTCAAGAAAATGCGTTATGAAGGCCTGTACACCGCGCCGGGCACTGACGTCTCGCTGAGCTTCCCGGGTTCTCTGGGTGGCTTGAACTGGGGCAGCATTTCGACGGATCCGGTGCATGGCTTCATCTTCGTCAACGACATGCGTCTGGGCCTGTGGATCCAGATGGTTCCCCAGGAAAAAGATGCCAAGGCATCTTCCGGTGGCGAAGCACTGAACACTGGCATGGGCGCAGTACCGCTCAAGGGCACACCGTACGCCGTGAACAAGAACCGCTTCCTGTCGGTGGCCGGTATTCCTTGTCAGGCGCCACCTTTCGGCACCTTGACCGCCATCGACATGAAGACCCAGAAAGTCGCCTGGCAAGTGCCGGTTGGCACTGTTGAAGACACAGGCCCCATGGGTGTCAAGATGCACCTGCCGTTGCCGATCGGCATGCCGACTCTGGGCGGTACGCTGTCCACTCAGGGCGGTCTGGTGTTTATCGCCGGTACTCAGGATTACTACCTGCGCGCCTTCAACTCCGCCAACGGCGAAGAAGCCTGGAAAGCCCGTCTGCCGGTTGGCAGCCAGGGTGGCCCGATGACCTATGTCTCGCCCAAGACCGGCAAGCAGTACATCGTCATCACTGCCGGTGGTGCCCGTCAGTCCCCTGATCGTGGCGATTATGTGATCGCTTACGCGCTGCCTGACAGCAAGTAAGCTGCGCAACATCCGAAACCCGCTGTCGCCCGCTCAGGGTGGCCGCGGTTTTTTTGTTGCCTGTCAGATTCCTCTCTAGCTCTGCATCATGGACTCGTCTAGGCTAATCGATGCCGACCCAAGCCCTGAGACAGTTACTTGATGGTCGATAACGAGCACCGCCGTGAGAACGGAGCCCATACAAGCGTGGGCCCTGTATATGCCATAGACATCATCTGTCGCGGCCCGGGCTTCAGGCCTGGCCGGATAGCAGGATGCAGACCAAGAGGTAGCCGTAAATGTCAACCGAATCAAAATGTCCGTTCAACCATGCAGCAGGTGGTGGTACAACGAACCGAGACTGGTGGCCAGAGCAACTCAATCTGAAGATCCTGCATCAGCACTCATCCTTGTCCGATCCTCTGGGTGAGGCATTCGATTACGCAGAAGCGTTCAAAAGCCTCGACCTGGAGGCCGTAAAGAAAGACCTGCATGCCCTGATGACCGATTCCCAGGACTGGTGGCCAGCCGACTTCGGCCATTACGGTCCGCTGTTCGTGCGCATGGCCTGGCACAGTGCTGGCACTTACCGTACAGCCGATGGGCGTGGCGGTGCCGGTGCGGGTCAGCAGCGTTTTGCGCCGCTCAACAGTTGGCCGGATAACGTCAGCCTGGACAAGGCGCGTCGCCTGATCTGGCCAATCAAGCAGAAATACGGCCGCAAGATCTCCTGGGCCGACCTGATCATCCTCACCGGCAACGTGGCGCTGGAGTCCATGGGCTTCAAGACCTTCGGCTTCTCCGGCGGTCGCCCTGACGTGTGGGAACCAGAAGAAGACGTGTACTGGGGTTCTGAAACCACCTGGCTGGGCGGTGAAACCCGCTATGGCAAGGACGCGCAGCCACCGGGCGAGGGCGTTCTGGTGGCCGAGCCTGAACTGCATGGCAGCGAAGAAAAGCGCACCGACAGTGAAGGGCGCAACCTGGAAAATCCGCTGGCCGCCGTGCAGATGGGCCTGATCTACGTAAACCCGGAAGGCCCTGAAGGCAACCCGGACCCTGTCGAGTCCGCCAAGGACATTCGCGAAACCTTCGGTCGCATGGCCATGAACGACGAAGAAACCGTTGCCTTGATCGCGGGCGGTCACGCCTTCGGCAAGACCCACGGTGCAGGTCCGGCAAGCCATGTAGGCGCCGAGCCTGAAGCCGCTGGTCTGGAAGAGCAGGGCTTTGGCTGGAAAAACAGCTTTGGCACCGGCAAGGGCGCCGACACCATCACCAGCGGCCTGGAAGTGACCTGGACCTCCACGCCAACCAGGTGGAGCAACGAGTACCTGGAAAACATGTTCCGCTTCGACTGGGAACTGACCAAAAGCCCGGCAGGCGCACATCAATGGACGCCGAAGAACGGCGAGGGCGCCGGCACTGTGCCTGATGCCCACGATCCAGCCAAACGTCATGCACCGAGCATGCTGACCTCCGACCTGGCGCTGCGTTTCGACCCGATCTATGAGCCGATTTCCCGTCGCTTCCTCGCCAACCCGGATCAACTGGCCGACGCCTTTGCCCGCGCCTGGTTCAAACTGACCCACCGCGACATGGGGCCGCTGGCACGTTATCTCGGGCCGGAAAACCCCACCGAAGAACTGCTCTGGCAAGACCCGCTTCCAGCCCTCGACCATGCCCTGGTGGATGACAGCGACGTTACAGCCCTCAAGAGCAAGATCCTGGCTTCGGGCCTGTCTGTTTCGCAACTGGTGTCCACCGCATGGGCATCGGCGTCGACCTTCCGTGGTTCCGACAAGCGCGGCGGTGCCAATGGTGCGCGTATCCGTCTGGCTCCGCAGAAAGACTGGCCGGTCAACCAGCCTGAACAACTGGCGAAAGTACTGAAAACACTTGAAGGGATTCAGGCCGAATTCAACAGCGCACAGGCTGGCGGCAAGAAGATTTCCCTGGCCGACCTGATCGTCCTGGCGGGTAGCGCAGGCATCGAAAAAGCAGCCAGCAATGCCGGGCAGAGCGTCAAGGTCCCATTCACACCGGGCCGCACCGATGCTTCGCAGGAGCAGACCGACGTGGAATCCTTCGGTTTCCTCGAACCCATCGCCGATGGCTTCCGTAACTATCTGAAAGGCAACTACAAGGTATCGGCCGAAGCGCTGCTGGTGGACAAGGCGCAACTGCTGACCCTGACCGCGCCTGAGCTGACCGTGTTGCTGGCAGGCCTGCGGGTCCTGAATATCAATGCCGACAGCAGCCAGCATGGCGTGTTTACCAAGCGGCCAGAGGCGCTGACCAACGACTTCTTCGTCAACCTGCTCGATATGGGGACAGCGTGGAATGCGACTTCAGGCGCCAACGACAGCTTTCAGGGACGTGATCGCAAGACCGGTCAGGTGAAATGGACCGGTACCCGCGTCGATCTGGTCTTCGGCTCCCACGCTCAACTGCGGGCAATCTCCGAAGTCTACGCAAGTGCTGACGCCCAGGAGAAGTTTGTCAGCGACTTCGTTGCAGCCTGGACCAAAGTGATGAACCTGGATCGCTTCGACGTCTGAAGCCATTCCGGCAAGTAACAACCTGAAGCGGCGTGAGCCGCTTCAGGCCATTCTCCGGATCGTTATGGCCTCTGCTCGCCCGAGCAGTTCGGTTTGTCCGATACCTCATCCATGGCTTCACGCAGCATGCGCTGCACCTCTACGGCATTGTTTGCCGCATAGACCCGGCCTCCCGTGTTTTCGGCGATGCAGTTGGACAGGGCGCTGTCACTGATATTGACCACGTTCACTCGCAGCCGTGGCTGCTGGCTGGCGATACGTGCCGACACCTCGCAAGCGTTCTGCTCACAACCATCTTCTCCGTCGACAAACATCACCACGACCGCATCCTTGAAGCGCCCGTCGACCTTGCTGGCTGCCTTGGCAAGACTGTCTGCCAAAGGTGTGCCGTCATCTGCCTGAAGCTGGTTGACGCCGGCAATCAGCTGTGGCCGTGCGTTGCGGCCGAACAAGCCCTGATCCACCGTATTGGCGCAGCCCCTGAAGGTAATCAGGCGGGTATCGATGTCCGGGTGCAGTTGATCGATCATGGCCGCAAAGGATTGCTTGGCCACTGTCATGCGGGTGGGTTCTGCCAGCAGGCGGGCTTTTCTAGGGTTGGTTTCAGGCAGGCTCTGACCTACCTGAGAAAGCCATTCTTCGTCTGCGGCCGTTGCATTGATGTTGATGTTCATCGAGCCGGAGGTGTCCAGCACCACCACGAAATCCGGTTTGGGCGCGTTCGCGGTGCAGGCATAACTTTCTATGGGCGTTGGATAAATCAGGTTCCACAAGCTGCCTCGCCAGGTCCAGAGCAGCCACAGCAACAGAAGCAGCAAAGGCAACAATAGCAACCACAGGGGAATGCGCAGCCACCAGCGATTTGACGTCACTCCGGGTGAAGGCGCGGGACTGGAAACGGGTGGTACAACGGGTGGCAATTTGGGTTTCAGGCCCCAGCGAACCACTACCGGTTCATCGTTCAGGCTGTAGAGATTGTTCAGATCCGGCGCACCGATCAGGGTGTTCAGTGCCTGAGAATCCTCGGTCTTGCCGCGGGCTTTCAGCTCATCCGCCAATTGCCGGATGGCCTGCTGGCGTTGTTCGTAGCGAGCCAGAAGCGCTTGCCGTGCTGTGGGGCCAAGGCTTTCATAGGTCAGCGGCTGGCCTCCGAGTTCCGACCACCATTGCAGCGTGTCCTGGGTTCCGGCTCGCGGGATGGCATAAAGGCTGGCAACACTGGGCGGAAAGTGACGGTGCAGCAGTTCGACCTTGCTTTCCAGGCTACGCAGCAGTTCTGGAGGATGGGATGTGGCGTCGCGGGTGATGCGTTGCATGGTGCGGGTCCAGAACAGGAAGAGGCCCCGCAGGGCCTCAAGAAAGGGTCATTCGTAGCCGAGGCTGAGTTGCAGCCTTGAAACCTTCTGCTGCAGGGTTTTGAGCTCCAGCTTGCGGGCTTCGATTACTGACGGATCTGTGCTGGCGGTGAGTTTTTTCTGAGCGGCCATCTGTTTTTCCAGGTCGGCGATCTGCTGTTGAACCTGGGACTTGTTGGCATGACGGGTCTTGAGCTGACCCAGCAGTTTGCTCATGGACGTGTCCAGCACGGCCTGTTGGCGTTGTTGTTCGGCCAGGTTTTTGCTGGTGGCTTGCTGTTGGGCCACCAGATTGTCGTAGACCTCGTGGAAGGCGGCGTTTTCGTTGCGTGCCGCCGCCAATGCCTGCTCACGCTGGCGGATCTGGTCGCTGTAGCCACCCGAATGATCGCAGTTCATCTTGGTGATCAGGCTGGCCTCGGTATTGTTTGAGTCGCAGCTACCAGGTTGAGTGGCACAGCCACCCAACAGCAACAGCCCTGAACTGACCAGCAATGCGCGAATGATCATGTCCACCTCAACCCAGAGTGATAGCCGAGCGCTGGCTATAAAGGCCGTCGACTTCCTTTTGCAGGGACGCGACCTTGGTGTTCATTTTGGCAATTTCACCTTCGATTTCGGTAACTTGCTTGCCGCCGCCGTTGGTACGCTCGAGTTGCGCGGTTTTCTGGTATTCGGTCACTTTGTTGCGCATGCCGTCCAGGTCCTTGCGCATTTGCGTGATGTTACTGTCGACGCTGGCGATTTCCTGCTGGGCCTTGGCCTTGTCCACGGTCTTGTTCTGGATTGACTTCTGTATATCGGCGATACGTCCTTTGTCGTCGTTGATCACCTGCTGCAGGGTGGCGGTACGCAAGGCGACTTTATCGGTATCGGCTTTGACTTCGTCATTCATCAACTGCAGACGCTGGGTCGTGTTGGAGTACTGGCTGCGGCGATAGTCGTAGTAATAGTTGGCACCCATGGCCACGCCGCATGCGGCGATACCGGCTACCACCATGCATTTGACCTTGTCGTTGGGGTTGGCCACTGCGCACGCCAGAATGCCCACTCCTGCAGCGCCGGCACAGGCTGTCAGGCCCGAGGAGGAGAAGAACTTGGCGTCGGCGCTCTGGGTCAGGCGAGGGTCGGGTGCCGTGCCGGTCTCGCCAAGCATATTGCTGCCTGTGTGAGCGCAACCGCCCAGTACCAGACTGACGGACAGAAACAGGCCCAGCATGGCCTTGGGAAGATAATCACATACTTGTTTCATGCTACAGCTCCTGGTGGTAAACGGTGCATCGAATTACTGACTGACGGCCTTGCAGCGGCCAAGCCAGGCATCGGTGTCGATTTTCTGGGTTTTGAGAAAGGCCTGCTGATTGACCCAGTGGGTCTGCAGATACGGCTTGAGCTCTTTGAGCTGTTCGTTGCGGGCGACGATTTCACCCATGACCGGTACTTGTCGGGCCAACAGCGGTTCGCCATAAAGGGTGCCGGAATCCACCAGACTGCTGGCGTAGTAGCGGCTTAGCTTGTGCAGACGATCTTTCTGTTCGTCGAGTTTGCTTTTGCGCATCGGGCAACTGCTGTCCTGCTCGCTTGCCGAGCAGTTGAGCTCGTAGTTCTTCTGCAGGAAGTCCAGGTACTTGCCGTCGTCGAGCATCTTGGTGCACAGGAACGCACCCAGATTGAGGCTGGCGCGTATGGCCTGGTCACGGGTTTCTTCCTGCTGCTGGTTGCTGGCGCGCAGCTGGTTTTCCAGGGTCTTGAGCTGTTCCTTCAAGGCTTCGTCGGCAACCCCCGAAGCCAGAGTGCCAAGCGCCTGCACGGCATTCTTGTCGTTACCTTGAGCTGCTTCGCCACTGCCGGTGCCAAGTTTTTTCCAGCTGCTTTCAATACTGCTGACCCGCTCGCGGGAGGTGAGAGTGCTGGACACCAGTGCCAGACGCAGACCTGTAGTCTTGCTGGTAGCGGCGGTCTTGTCTTCGTAGTAATTGCGCTCCTTGCGCAAAGCGCTACGCAATTCACCCTGGGCCGTGCGGTAGTCGCCACCGCGCACCACATAGCCACCGGCCTGACCGTGCTGGCGGTCGAGCTTGTTCAGGCGGAACGGCTCGAACATCATCTCATCGATGTTGCCGAGCATATCGTGCAGGCCCAGGGGGTTGGGCTTGAGCAGGCCCGCCAGTTGCAATTGGCCGTTGGAAGACTGGGCACCGGCGAACCATTCATAAGCGTTCAGTCCGTCTGGCATCGGATAGCGCAGATCCCGGAACTCGGCAGTGCTGACATTCAGCCCGCCGCGAGCTGCAAACTCCCATTCCACTTCGGTCGGCAAACGCACAAAACCGGCCACTCCATCTTCCTTAGGCAACTTGTCGGCTGCGTTCTGGCGCAACCACAGGTTGTATTTGTCGGCGGCTTCCATGGCCTGCATCCAGCTCAGGGAGACTGCTGGAAAGCGTTGCTTGTTCGAGGGCGTCGGACATTCTGCCTGCGTCAGGGCGCGGTATTGCAGGTCCGTCATCTCGTATTTGGCCAGCAGGTAGTAACGCGATTTGGCGGTTTTCTCGGCGGTGAAGCTGCCCGCTATGAATGCCGGGTGAGTCTGTTCCACATAGCCCCATTCGCTGTTGTCGCCACCTATATTGATGGGGTAGTCGTCCAGCGGGCCTGCCAGGGGAATGAATACTTTGCGAAACACCATGGCGCCGTCGCAAGGCATGGGCAATACCACATCTTCTGCAGCGGGCATTGGGTTGTAGAGTTTCTCTTCCCAGGCAGCCGAAGCCTGAAGGCTGGCCAGGGCTAGTGGCACAAACAGCAAGTGGCGCCAGTGTCTAGAGTTCACGAAGACTCTCCGCAGGTTGGATTCTGATAGCCCGTGTGGCACCGACCAGTGCGACCAGCGCCGCGACTGCAAGGGCGAGCGCCAGCGCTGCCAGGCCGTGCAAAGGGGTGATGTGGCAAACGAAACTGCCGGTGATGCGTTGTCCACCCAGTAGTTGGTTAAAGGCCTGGCTTCCGGCAAGGTAGAAACACAGGCCGCCGAGATAGCCTGCCAATGCGAGCACTACGGCTTGCAAGACCACGTAGCCTGCAACGGCCGGGCCGGTAAAACCCATAAGTCGCAACAAAGCCAGGCTGCGGCGCTTGCGATCGATATTGGCGAGAAAGGCGCCCACCAACGAAGCGATACAGCCCAGCAAGGCTGCACCGGCAATGACTCCGAAGATCACACCCAGCACATGGTTTATCGCTTTGACATTCTCGATATCGGCCAGTCGACTACCGGTTTCAATGTGCTGTGCGTTCAGCCAGCGCTCCAGCGGCGCGACACTTTCGATGTCTCGTGCATACAGGCGGGCGCGAGCATAGCGGGGCGTCAGGCGTTCTGATGGCTGGCCGCTTGTGGCGCCAAGGGCATCGACCGCATAGCCATCGCGAAAGCGCTCCAGTTGCAGCAGCAGTTCGGGATGGACGAATGCCGCCGGACGCGAAAAGCCCGCAGCGGGCAGGGTGGCAACCAGGGTCAGGGAGGTTTCGCCTCTTTCAAGGGCTCCGTCCAGACGTCGCTGCACACGCAGGCGCAGGGTATCGCCGGTTATCAGGGAAAGACGTTCGGCAGCTGCAGAGCTGAGAATCACCTGGTCAGGCAGAAGTGCGCTGGCAGGCATGTTCAATAACGGGTCTGCGACAGCGGTGGGAATGATTTCGGCGTTGTCGACAAAACGGCCTTTGCTGCCGATCAGGTCGGCTTGGGTATTGAGCGAGCGGGTCATACCAAGGGCAAAACCGGTTTCCGGCCGCTGTTGCAGTGCGCTCAGCCATTGCTGGTCATAGTTGCCGCTGCTCAATAGCTTGATTTCCAGATTGCGTGGGTCGCGAAGTAACTCACCCTGCAACTGGCTGACCACGCCATGCTTGAGTCCGAACAACAACAGCAGGGGAGCAATCACTGCCACCAGCGAGGCCGCTATGCACAAGGACACCTTTCGGTCATGCCAGAGGTCGGCCAGAGCCAGGCCTGCCAACAGGCAGAGGCGCTCAATGGACCGTTTCAAAGCGCGTTTCCCCCGGCAGGTTGACTGCACTCAGGCGCGGCAGACCGAAGCTGTCCACCAGCCCCCAGTCATGGGAAACCACCAGCGCGCTGAGGCCCAGTTCGTCCACCAGCCCGAGCAGCAACTCGAACAGTTGTCGTGCATTGTGGGGGTCGAGTGCCGCTGTGGGTTCGTCAGCCAGCAGGAGTTGCGGTTGATGGGCAATGGCGCGCACGCAGGCAACCCGTTGCCGCTCACCGATGGACAGCGCCTGAGGCAGTTTTTCCAGCAAGGGTTCCAGATGCAGAGCCGCGATGGCCCGTTCTACATGATCGCTTTTGTTGCTCAGCCCCAGCAGGCGCCTGGGCAGGTTGATATTGTCCCGGACCTTGAGGAAAGGCAGCAGCCCGCCGCTTTGCAGCACAAAACCCAGTGAACGGGCGCGCACATCGGCCAGTGCCACTTGATCGTCGGCGGCCAGCAGGGCAGCAATGTCCTGACTGCCCAACTGATACTGTCCAAGTGCGTCGGGAGCCAGCAGTAGCCCCAGCGTTTCGAGCAATGTGCTTTTGCCGCAACCGCTCTCACCAGTAATCGCCAGCACTGCGCCGCGTGCCAGATTCAACTCTGGCACATGAACCCGGTGCGCACTTGCGCCGACTCCTCGCTGTATCTTCAGTCCCTTGATCCGGAGCATGTCAGGGCATCATTTCCAGCGGCACGGGGTAGACGTTGTCACGGGCGTCGCTACCTTCTGCCAGTGATACCCAGCGGTCCACATCGGCGTTGTACACCTGGTAATGGCGCAGTTTGGTCGAAAGGGTGCGAATGAATTTTTCCTGAGCCAGGCCATCCCAGCTTTTCCAGGTTTCTTCATCCAGGTTCAACACTTCACTGTGGTAGGGCAGGTCTTCCAGGTACTCTCCCAGCACGCCGAGCTCCGACAGTTTGGCGGTGCCGTTTTGCTTGAGCTGGTTGGGGTCGGTGCCCATGGTGGCGGCAACCGAACGCAGGCGGCCGAACATTTCGCTCGGGGAAATCAGGCCTTCGTTGGCGGCATCGAGGATTTTTTTCAGCACGTCGCTGAGGTCACTGAGTTGTGCCTTGGTCAGCAGCACCCGCACATCAGTGGTCGGGACGTTCTGTTTGATCGGGTCACGGTCAGCGATCCATGCCTGGAAGACCGGCGGTGCCTGAGTGCCGGTTTTCTCACCCAGATAGGCCAGGCGCATGGCATGACCGATCAGCGCCGCATCGTCGAGCATCTTCTGTTCGGCGGGGGTGGCCTTGGCGTTCATGGCACTGCCAATGGCATCGTCGCCCATGTAGGCGGCTTTCACCTGGCTGGTAATGGCGCTGGCCAGGGTATCGACCTTGCTGCCAAAGGTATTCAGGTCGCCGGCATCCACCGGGTAGTACAACGAAGTGTTGGTGCCGCTGTAGGTGGACAGCGCCTGATACTGGGCCTCGGCCTTGGCGTGGTCCTTGACGCCGGCAGCGGTTTTCAAGTGCAGGGTGTAGATGGCCACGCCGGGGTTACTGGCTTCGATGCGCACCTGTTCAGCATTCAGCCCTGTCTTGGACAGTTTGTCGTCTCCCTCCAGAGCGCCAGCATCGGTAATCAGCACTACATAGCGAGCGCCGAAGGGGCTCCAGTCCACCTGCTCAATGGCTTGCATGACACCGGCATACGAGTCTTCGTCGAAGCTTTTGCTCGACACTTTCGCCTGTTTGAGATCGGCGGCCTTGGCCAGGAAGTCATCACCGTCTTTCACGGTATTGGGGTCGGCGTACATCTTGGTGACGTATTCCAGGCCCGGTACTGCCTGGGTGCTGGAGCGGAATGCGACCAGACCGAACTTCACCTGGCGGCCAAGGTTTTCCTTGGCAATCTGCGCATAGACCTTGCTGATGGCTTCGCGAGTACGCTCGATGTAAGGGTCCATGGATATGGTCGAATCGATCACGAACACTACTGCGGCGCTGAACTCCTTGAGCTGGCTGGCGGCGTCTACAGGCTGCTGCCCCTGACCCTGTGCTGCACCGGTCTGGCCCGCTTGCCCGAGATTTGCCGAATCAGCCTTGCTGACCGAGGCGACATTGAGAATACGGGTGCGAAAGCCTGCCTCGGTCATGACTTCTTCGCCACTGAGGACCGGCAGCAGATAGAACTGCTTTTGCATGTCGATGAAGTATTCCGGCTCCTGGGCCAGTACGCCCGGCGCAAGCGTGTTCTGCTTGAGCTTGGCCCGCAGCGGGGCAACATGGCTTACCGGGTCCGGCGCATCAAGGATGCCTTCAAGGGTCTTGCGCTCCTTGAAAAACATCAACCGGTCGCGGTTGGCCGGGTTGGTGAAGGCCAGGGTCAACTGCATCTTCCAGTCCACGGTGCAGGCAGCAGGCAACCAGCCGCTGGTCTTGCCGAAACTGTCAGGGCCGACCTTCAGCCATTCAGCATTACCAGTGGTGGCATGCTCATAGACATAGAAGCGGCTGAACGCCGGTTGCTCCGCGCCGGGAGCGCCACCGGCGGCTGTGCTCAAGTGGCATCCGGGCGTTGTGAGTACGCGCTGGAACAGGGTTTTCTTGCCTTCCTGCAGCAGCGGTTTGTCGGCGGCCAAAGTGTAACCGCTGCTCAAACACAGGCAGGCGGCGAGAGTCAGGGAAGCATTGCGCAGGCTCACGGCTTGAGTTCCTTCAGACGTTGTGCGGCTTCGGCGTTGTCGGCCTGATAGCTGAGGATGGTCTCGTACCAGTAAGCGGCAGTGGCATTGTCCGGGGTGGCGAAGCAGGCACTGGGTTGCAGGTACTTGGGGTCATACTCGCGGGCATAGGCTTGAGCCACTTCGACATTGCCAGCCTGGGCGCGATTGGCGTACAGCCGCTGCGCGACACCGCATTGTTTGTTGGCCTTGGCCAGCTCGATGACCTTGAGCAGCGCCGCGCTGTCCGGTGCCTGCTTGATGCAGCCCTGGACAAAGTTCAGTTCGGTTTCGCGGCTCAATGCTTCGACACTGCACGGCGCTGCGGCTACTGCCGAGGCAGGCACAGGTTCTGCGATGACCGTTGGAGTCGTCGGAACGACAACGGGCTCGGGAGCAACTGGCTGTTTGAGCCAGAACCACAGACCTGCCGCGATAGCCAACAAGACCAGGAGGCCGATCAGCAGCAGGGGCAGACGGCTTTTGGTCGGTTGTGGTGCTTCGGGCGGTGCCGGTGGTGTTGGCTCCGCGACGGGTTCGGGCAGCGGTTGTACTTCCTCAGGTTCGAGAGCCGGTTGCGGTATTACCTGTGGCTGCGCGAGGCTGACAGTGGTTTGCGCTGCGCCGACACCGGTTGCACTCACTGCAAGGGATGAGTTCAAGCCGGGAGCAAGGCGCATCGGGTTTTCATCTTCGGCGCTGCCATCCGGGCTGCGCAGGCGAAAGTTGAATACACCAGTGGCTGAACTCAGCAGCAAGGGGTCGACGATTTCCGGGCCAGCCTGATAGCTGATCGAGTCGCCATCGGCATCTTCCACGAAATGCTGAGCAAACCAGCAGGGTGCATTGCCCCATTGCTGGTCGTGTTGCAGGTAGTAGTCATCCTGATTGCGCTGAATGGCGAACTCCAGGTTGCCAGCATCATGTTCCCAGCCACGTACTTGAAGAAAGGCGCGCCCTGGAGCGGGGGTTGCCAAGGGAGTGAGTTTGATCGTGATGGACATGAGTTATCTCGTTTTGAAGGCCTGGATGACCCGGCCCAGGGCTTCGTTCTGCTCAGGCGTGATTTCTTTGCCCTTGCGATGGCCCACATTGTTCTGTGTGTGAATGGCAATGCCGGAAATCCAGTCGTCGGCAAAGATCACGCTTTGGTCGTCTGCTTGCGCTGCCAGAAGCGGGAAACGCCCTGGCATTTCCTTCTGATAGAAGGAGAACAGCGGCTGCTTTGCGCCCAGAAGGCCGGCAGGCCGCTGACTGGCTGGCTGTGCGGTATGACCGAACCAGGCGGCAAAGTCGTTGAGCAGCAGTTGTGCAGTCAGCACCTGTCGCTGAACCAGATTTTCCCTGCGCACGCCGCTCTGGGCACGCTTGAGCAGGGCTTGGCTGAGCTGCAAGGGCAGGTCCAGGCGTTCGGCGCAGACCACCAGCTCCTTGACCAGCAAGGCAATGGCTTCGGACGGCAACTCCAGCAGGTCGAGCAAATGCTGGCGACGGCTGAGGCCACGCAAGTGCGTTGCCCACAGATTGAATGCGGCGCGGGCAAAGCGGTGTTCATGGCTCTGGTATTGCGGCGCGGCTGCTGCGACAGGCGGCGCTTCTGCTGCCGGGGTAACGGCGTCACCGAAAATGTCGTATTCCACTTCCGGGGCGCTGTTGGCGGGGGCCGCTTCTGTGGTTTCGATAGACGGGCTGTCGAAGTCACCGTTCAGGTAGAGGTCACGCAACTGGTCTTCCGGCACTGCCATGTAGGCAAGCAGTTCACCCAGTACGTATTTACCGTGCTTGGTGGTGGCGAAGGGGCGGACGATCAGGTTGGCGATGGCTTTTTTCTTGGCCCGTTCATCCTCGCCACCGGCTTCGTAGTACTCCTCAAGGCGCGGCAGCAATTTCACCATCAAGTCATCCAGTTGCTCTTTGATGCGCTGCAACTTGAAGTTGATGTCGGCCACGGGCGTGAAGGCGGTACTGAAGCGGCTCATGCCGCCATCGTTGATCTTGAGCATCGCCTGCCAGGCATCCAGCGGTTCGGCGACGTGGCGCTTGACCAGTTCGTTATTGCTGAAGGCTTCCTGCAAGGCCTGCAAGGCGGCCTTGGATGATTCGTTGAAGCCGAGTTCTTCGCCACTTGTCGCCAGGTCGATGAAGCTCGTCTTGAAGCGTGGCTTGCGTACCAGATAGGTGTTCTTGAACGGTGTGTTACCCCACTGTTTCATCCACTCTTCGTTGCCGAAGCGCTCGATCATGGTCAGTTTGAGCATGTTGTCGCAGGACTCGGGGAACTGCACTGTCTCGCCGTTCAGCGCGCCGCCGATGAAGCCGTCACACATGGTCAAGGCCCAGATCAACCCGCTGGCACGACCATCCCGCTGTTGGGCGCTGGTGCCCTGGGTCTTGTCGATCCAGCTCTTGAGCACTGGCCCCACGCTGACCACTTCGCTCTGCTTGAAGCTGCTGGTGCACATGACCAGCGCGTTCATTTCCTGTTCATTGGTGTAGCGCTCGAACAGGTAGGCGACCTTGCCGCGCAGCAGCAGCTTTGCAACCGGATTGTTGGTTGCGCCACTGCTGTCCACTTCGCTGGCTTCGTCGATGCTCATCAGTTTCTGGCGGCTGCGGTAGCCGGGGAAGTCCAGCAGATCGACGCTGTTGACGATGGCGTTGGCCGGTTCGTTGTCCAGGCGGAAAATCAGCTCGTTGGTAAGTGCCGCCAGTTCGGCCCTGCTTACCGATACCGGCGCACGCAGGTTGCCTTCATGGGCCGGACGGACTTCCAGTGCGCTGTCACCGCTACCGCCCAGGCGGCTGAGGATGTCCACGTTGATGATGCTGTTGGTCTGGATCATCTGGCCGTCACGCTCGCTGACCAGTGCTGTGATCGGTGCGAAGACCGTTTCGGCCAGACCAAGGCGGTGCAGGGCGGCTGCCAGTTGCTCATAGGTTTCGGTCATCTTGTTGATGCCGCCCCACAACAGGGAGAACAACTGAGCGCGTTCGCGAACCGACAGCCTTGGAGCCAGCTTGACCACCCGTGGCCAGTAGCGGGCATTCAGTGGGCGTACGGCGTTGGGGTAGTTGTGTTCCAGATAGTCCCAGAGCAGCACGACGTCATCGCTGTTGACCCCCGGCGTCGGTTCGGTCGCTGCATGATCTTCAAAGCGTTGCAGCAAAGCGTCGATGTGTGAGTCGGTGATCTGGCTGTTCAGGCGCTGATGATCGAAGTCCTCGAACCATGCATTGGCCAGAATAATGGCGATCTCGATCTCGCGGAACAGACGCAACTCCACCGGATACTGAGGGTCCTTGCCGGGCTCGGCACGGCGGGTAAAGCGGGTGACCAGACCGGTAGCCTCCTTGCCGCCACCCACTGGATTTACATGCTTGATGAAATCCAGTGACTGGGTGCCGAACTGGGTCAGAAGCTGGCCCTTGCTGTCGGCAGCCAGGGCGGAAATCAGGTAGCTCTTGCCTGCCTGGGACAAACCGAAGAAACCTATGCCCATGGGCGTTGTGGAGACGCGACCCAGGCTGCGTGCCAGATTGCGGGCGCGGTGCAGGTCGCGATTGAGCGGGACGGCCTTGGCCGCTACTTCCTCGACTTTGCCCGCCACTTCTTCCACCCAGTCCAGGGCCAGGCCAGCGCCCTTGTGTACTGATGTCCATGCGTGTGCGAGTTGAATCTGTTCGGTGGTCAGAGTAGTCATTTCGGACTCACGCTCCCGCTGTCGAGCCAATAGTTGGAGGCACCGCCTTCAGCGCTCAACATGGTGTAGAGCTGCAGCCTCACGTCCTTACGGTCGAAGGATTGATCCAGGACGTTGCTTTCGATGTTGTCGTCGATCACCAGTGTCTCGGCGATAATGTCGGCGTCGCTGCGGTCTGCGTCGGCGCTCTCTACGCGAAAGCGCAACAGCAGGCAGGCTTCTTTACCGTCGGTTGTTGGTTTTCCCACCAGTTTGCGAGTGCCGCGCTCAGTGAGTTCGATCAGGTACAGCGGTGCCGCGACCCAGCGTTCTGCATTCAACTGGCGATAACCCAGGCGCGTCTTGCCCAGTACCCGCAGTTGTGGACCTTCCAGTTGTGGTTCGTGCAGTTGCAGGAACTCATTGCCCAGGGCGTCGCTCTTGATCACGTCCCGGTAGAGCATGTCGTGGTCGATGACCAGATTGTTTTCGTCCAGCTTTCCGATATGGCGCATGGTCGAGTACGGCTTGAGGCGGCCAACGCTGAAATAGAAGTTCGACACTTTGCGCTGCTCGCTGAGCAGGCACAGCATGGCACCAACGGCTGCCGTGCTCTTTGGGTCGTCGATCTGGCCATTGCGGTGGAACGGGTACCAGCCGCCAGTGCGATAACCGTTCATAGGCACGATGCGTCCCGGAGGCAGTGGCACCTTTCGGCGTATGTAAGCCTGCACGCCCGGCAAGCGCGATGGCCGACCGGTCAGCAGCAGCGCGTCGCAAGGGTACTGGAACACCACTTCGCACAGGGCATCGAGAATCTTGCTCAGGTTGATCTGGCCTTTGAGGAAGGCCTGATGAATGGCAGGCAAGTCGATGAGCAGCACGACCTTGCTTAGGTCGAAGCCGTCACGGCCACCATCGATACGGCGTACGCCACCGGCCACGTATTCATGGATACGTTCGCTGATCGCGTCTTTTTCCAGCAGTTCGGCGAAGCTGTAGTCATGGACCGGGCTTGGCAATTCCGGGTCGTATGCCTCGTAGTCCTTGAGCAGGCGCAGGCCCAGAGGAACAAACACTTGCAGGTTCAGTTGCTGGCGCAGAATGGCGTCCTGAGCACTGGTACTTTCATCGCCGCACAACCGCGAAAGCAGCGAGCGTGGCGATACCACGCCGAAGTCCTTGAGTGCCTGTTCCAGCGGCGGCAGTACGAAACGCTGAATGATATCCAGCAGGATGTCATCACCGGCGACCTTGAAGCTGTCCCGAAAGCGCTGCTCGGGGATGATCGATACGTTACTGCCGCTTGCATGCTCGGCACCACGCTCCAGCGCGTAATCGGTGATGACCAGATCGGTGGTGCCGCCACCGATATCGATGCTGGCAAGGGTGATCTGTTCCCGATTGGACTTGTCCGGGCGTGCGATGGTGTCGAAGAACTCCTGGGCATGACCGGCAAAGTTTTCGCGGATTTCGGTGTACAGGTAAACCAGTTGGCCACAGGTAGCTTCATCCCATTCCACTTTTACCCTTGGCAATGGGACCCGTGGCGCCGGTACCGTTGAATTCAGGCCCTTGGCCTTGCTCGGGTCGAGGTCGCCTTCGTGCCAGCCCATGCATTTCCAGACCAGCGCCAGGGCTTGTAGCAGACGGTCATTGAGCAGGCTGCGCTCGACTTGCGGCATGCCCGGCGGCACGGTCAGGGTGATGCTGGACAACTGGCGTGGCCGCTGGGTGTGGCCCATGCGGGTCCGCTGCGCCGGGCTGTTGATCTGCGACAGAGCCTGGGTCAGCACCTCGGCGAGCATGAACGTCATCAGCGCGCTGCGTGAGTACTGTGGGGAGAACGCGGGCAGGCGATCGTCCTCGTTCTTGAGCTTGTAGAACGCCTGGCCGAGTTTGGTGATCTTGTGTGAGAAGGGCGCAGCAGTGGCTTTGGGCTCGTTGTCGGTCTGCACGTAGGAATTGTTGAAGCGCCAACCGTGGGTGTAGGCGTTTTCATCCCAGAGATAACGCTTGGGGCTCGACAGACCGGTCGAGCCCTCTGTGCCACGGCGGCGTGCGGACAAACGTCCTGCTTCGACCCCGACGCGGGCGATGGTCGGCCACTGGAAAGCGTCATGGCGACCGCTTTGTACCGAAAAGTTTTCCTTGCCGAAGGCTGCCTGGGAAAACTCGATCCTGCTTTCAAAGGGTTGGTTGTAAACCCGCTCTGAACGTACTAGGTCACGTATCTGCAGGATGTAGTTGTGCTTCATCCCATCGCCGGATTGCCCGTGATTCTCGATCAGGATGCCGCAGGTGCGTGAGTTGCCGACGTCCAGCACCAGATCCACTGGAATGGGCGGGTCGATGGAGTCGACGCCGTTGGCGGTGAGCTTGACCTCCGGCACCTCGATGCGTGCGGGCTCGCTGGTACGCTGCTCGGGAATTGGCCGGGCCATCAGGCTCAGCAGGTTCAGGTAGTGACCAATGTGGCGTTGCTCGATCAGTTCTTCGTCGATGTCTTCGCTGGGACGATGCTTGTTGCTTTCGCGATAGATTTCCGCCAGCCAGTCCTGCACCCATTTCTGGTCCAGAAACCAGCGGCTCTGACGTGCATGGCACGCCAGACGGAAAGATGAACCGGCATTGATGTCGTCGCGGGTAGGTGCCAGATACTGCATGCCTGCTGCCGAGGCCATGGCACGAGTGTCGAACGCCAGGGTCAGGCGGTGAGTGTTGCCGTCTACATCGGCTTGCTCAAGCTCGACCAGGCGCGCTCTTGCCCAGTTGGTCGGGCCTTCGTCATAACGCTCTGGCGGCAGGAAACGAAAGAAGGGGACGGGCAGCCACAATCCATCGAGCAGCCTGAGGCTGGTCTGCATGCTCAGAGTCAGATCTTCGTCGTCGACTTCACTGATCAGGCGTTCCTGAGCCTGTGACTGTGCCAGCCTTTCGCCGGATTGGCTGGCCGTGCCCACCGGGCCGAAGTGGAAGTACTGTTTGCTTTCCTGATTCTGCAACAGGCGTGCGATCAAGGTGTTGCCCATCCTGGCAAAGCGCCCGGCGGGTTCGTTACGCAGATCAAGCTTGACCGCGAAGTCCATGAACTGGAGCCCGCTGTCATTGATCAGGTGGACGGTTTCTTCAAATTGAGTCAGTTCTGGCAGCATGGGTCCAGCCTTTATTCGCGCCGCATGGACATGGGGAATTGAGTGTTGCCGTAGTTGCCCTGGCAATCCGCGATGCTTTGGGCACCTGGTTTGCAGGACACTTGTGGCATGTCATAGCGACTGCCGTCGGTGCAGTTGGCTTGATCCTGGCTGTTGATGCCCAGGCTTCCGCCATTCATGGCGGCATTGACCGCACCTGTACAGGACACACCGTCAGGACGGCGGATAGTGACGTTGCCCTTGCCTTTCTCGAATGCATACTGGAGGCGCAAGGGTCTTGAAGTCTTGGCATCCATGATGCCTGCACCTGCACGGTAGTTGCCGTTGAGGAAGGAGGCCGGGCCTTCGGCTGTGTCCTGTGGAATGCTTAACGGTTCGCCAGGCGTTCCGGATTGCGGTGTCTGGGCTCCGGCTGTCGGTTGTTCTGCTGGGAGTTCAGGTGCAGCTTCGGATTCGGCTGCAGCGGTTTCGCTGGCTTGAGGCTGTGCTGTCGGCTCAGGCGCTATCGATGCTGGATCGGTCGTCTGTGTCTGAGGCTGAGTGGTGCTCACAGTGGCCCTGCTGGTTGGCAGTGTCGAACCATTGAGCGCTATGCCATCTACTGGATGGCTACTTGCACTGATGGTGTTTGTGTTTGTGGAGATACCTGTCGGTGGTATTGAAAGGCCGCCCACAGGCAACGTTGCCGTTGGCAAGCAACCGCGAAGCAGGCCGAACAACAGTAAGGCCAGCAACAAGAGCAGCAGTGGCCATAACCACCAGAAGCGACGCCACCAAGGGCGCAGAACAACAGGAGTTGCTGTCATCTGGGGCGTAGCTGGACTTGCAGACGGTGTCGAGTCGGGTGATGGGGCATGGGCCTTTGGCTGTTGTGTCAAAAAGTACAGTGGTTCACGATTACGATCTGTTTCAGTTTTTACGAAACCCCAGAAAGTCAGCACCGGCTGCAGGTAGGACTCGTTATCGCCGTTGGCATTGGTACGTGTTGTCTGGACCAGATACACATAGCTTTCGTCTGGTGCATGCGAAACCAGCCCCAGCAATTTGCCAAATATGGCCTGGTCGCTTTGCCCATCCTTTTTACCCGCCTGCACAAGCGCCTGACTCATCGCAGCGATGTTTTCCTTGAAACGGGACAGTTGGGCCCGTGCTGCGTTGCGCTCGTCTTCGTTGGCCGAACTCCAGGGCACTACATCGCCTGGAACCGGGCTATACCAGTCGATCACACTGCCCTGTTCGTTGCTTTTGGGCACGGCAAGGAATCTGGACAGGGAGGGATCTTTACGAGCGAGTGCTGAAATGAGCTGCAAGGCAGATTTGTATACCGCCTGCCCGGTTTCACCCATTGCTATGAGTTCGTCACTTTTGCCCGTACGAAGCAATGGATTAGGCTGGCCAGATGTAACGGAGGTGGTTGTAATCTGCGGTTTCGTCACATCTGCAGCAGATGCCGGACTTGGTGAGGAGGAGATGTCTGGGACGATTGGACTCTGGGCCAGAAAATATAGCGGGTCATGATAGCGGTCGGCTTCGCTCTTTACGAAACCCCAGAAAGTCAGCACCGGCTGTATGCAGGGTTCGTTGCCGCCGTTGGTTTCAGTGCGAGTTGTCTGGACCAGATACAGGTAGTCTTCGGCAGGTGCATGAGGAATCAGCCCCAGCAATTTTCCAAAGATGATCTGGTCTCTTTGCTCATCCTTGTTTGCGGCCTGAACCAAGGCTTTGCTCATGCCTGCGACGGCGTCCTTGAATCGGAGCAGTTGTGCCCTGGCGTCGTCGCGCTCGTCTTCGCTTGCCGAACTCCAGGGCACCACGTCGCCGGGGACCGGGCTGTACCAGTCGATCACGCTGCCTTGCTCGTTGCTTTTGGGCACGGCAAGGAATCTGGCCAGAGAGGGATCTTTGCGGGTGAGGGCTGCGATTAACTGCAGGGCGGCTTTGTAAACGGATTGCCCGGTTTCGCCTACAGCGATGAATTCGTCACTTTTGCCCGTACGAAGCAGCGCAGCCTGCATGCTTTACATTCCCTTGTAATTCAATCCGTTGGCGAAGCAATGATGCTGCCGCAAGGCGCAACAGTAATGGCAAAGTGATGTTTACGTCAATTTTTATACAAAAGGTTTCCGGGCCGTGATGAAAAATCATCAGCGGGTCTTTTCGGGCAGTTTTGGCGGGTAGACGGCGTATTGCCGGGGGGAGGAAGTGTGCAGCGACACGGTGTTTTTGGCTGTTATTGCGGTGGTTAACCTCGTATGACTCACCCCGCCAAAGCCATCCTCAACGCCACTGCCACCTCAAGCAGTTTGTGCGCCTGCAGGCTGACTTTTGCGGCCAGGTCTTCATTGCCGGCTTCCTTGAGCATGGTCACCAGATCAAGCAGCCTGCCGACTTCGGTCTCGATACCGCGAATGGAGTCTGACACTTGATATTGAAGCGAATGTGCCATCTTTGTCTGTCTCTGGTTTTACATGCAACCGGATGCTACAGGCTCTTGTTTCATAACAGAACCCGAAAAAGAAACGCCCTGCAAAAGCAGGGCGTTTGGGTAATGCCGATCAGTTAAGGTCAATGAATCACTTTGTGGGCGTCAGCTTGCTGGCGACTTCGGCGTACGACGTAGAATATCTGCCAGTTTCAGGCCTTTTTCGCCAGCAAGCTGCCTCCCACAAGTGTTGTTTGTGCCTTAACTGATCGGCATTAGGGCGTTTGGGACTTATGCGTCGATCAAGGCAATGGATCGAACTTCAGGCTGCTCAGGCTTTGTACCTTGTCTTCGCGCACCATCTTGTATTCGGTGTTCGGGCCAATCCAGCGGTCCCAGATGGCGTCGATTTCGCCTGCGTCGTCCATGGCTTTCAGGGACTCGTTGACCTTGGCCAGGAAAGCGGGCTCACCTTTGCGCATACCGGCACCAATCGGCTCCAGCGCCATCGGTTCTTTGACGATTGCCAGCTCCACCCCTGAGGCCTTGGCCTGGTTGACCAGCTTGATGGCGGTCATGGTGTTGGTGACCAGGCCCAGAACCTTGTTCTGTTGCAGGGCCATGTAAGCAGAACCTGTGTCCTGGAAGGTCACCGGCACTGCGCCAGCGATGCGGATCGATTGCTCGGAGGTGGAGCCTTTGGTGGAGCTGATGCGCTTGCCCTTGAAGAAGGCCTTGTCCTTGTCAGCGTTGACGGCATGCACTACCAGTGTTTCCTTGGCGATGTAGTAGGGGTCGCTGAACTGGATCTGATCGGCGCGGGTCTGGGTGTAGGCCAGGTTGGCGAACAGCACATCGACGCGGCCCATTTTCACTTCCGGAACCCGTGCTTCCACCGACATCGGCTTGAGCTCCAGCTTCACGCCCAGTTTTTTCGCCAGCGCGGTACACAGATCGACATCCATGCCCACCAGCTCACGGGTTTTCGGGTCCGGTGCGGAGAAGGGCGGAACGTCGGCATACACGCCGCAGCTCATGGATTGTCTGGCCATGATGTCGCTCAATTGATCGGCATGGGCCAGGGTTACTGCCAAGGGACTCAACGCTACAGCGGCGAACAGATGCTTGATACGCATGGGGAACTCCAGAAGATTAAGAATCAGTAATCGGTCCAGCGGCAGTTCTTACAAATCGTTCTTGCCAATCAATGAGCACGCAAGTCAGCGATGAAACGCTGCGCGCGCGGGTGTTGGGGCTGGCTGAAAAAGCTTTCCGGGTCGCTTTTTTCCAGAATCTGTCCGGCATCCATGAACCAGATGGTGTCTGCGACTTCGCGGGCGAAGTTCATTTCGTGGGTCACGCACATCATGGTCATGCCGTCCTTTGCCAGGCCCTTCATCACGCTCAACACTTCGCCGACCATTTCCGGGTCCAGGGCACTGGTGGGTTCGTCGAACAACATGACCGGTGGCTCCATGGCCAGCGCACGGGCAATCGCCACGCGCTGCTGTTGGCCGCCGGACAATTGCGCGGGATAGGCGCCGGCCTTGTGCGCCAGGCCGACACGCTCCAGCAGTTGCATTGCGCGTTGTTTTGCCGCCGAGCCCTTGAGGCCGAGAGTCTTGGTGGGCGACAGGATGATGTTGTCCAGCACCGACAAATGCGGAAACAGGTTGAAGCTCTGGAATACGAAGCCCACCCGGCTGCGCAGCCGGTTCACGTTGGCGTCGGTGCCGTTCACGTCCTGTCCGTCGAACAGGATCTGGCCTTCCTGAATGTCTTCCAGGCGGTTGACGGTGCGAATCAGCGTCGACTTGCCCGAGCCGGAAGGGCCGCACAGCACCACGACTTCACCGGTATTCACCTGGGCGGTGAGATTGGTCAGGGCCTGGTACTCGCCGTACCACTTGTTGACGTTGGAAAACATGATCATTGGACGCATGAGTCAGCCCTCTTCAATTGATAGGGGTAGGCAAAGGGCTGTCGGTAACGGCAGCAACGGTGGTGCCCTGGCGCTTGCGGGCGATGCGACGCTCGAGCCAGTCGGCCAGATGGGTCAGGCCAAAACAGAGCAGGTAGTAAATGACCGCCAGAATGAAGAACACCTGGAAGGGCTTGGTCAGTAACTGGTTGTTCACCTGATTGGCGGCGAAGGTTATTTCCTGAACGTTGATCACATAGCCCAGCGAGGTTTCCTTGATGATGGAAATGAATTGGCTGAGCAGGCTGGGCAGCGCGTTATAAAGCGCCTGAGGCAGGATCACCCAGACCGTGGTACGCATGTAGCCCATGCCCAGAGCGCGGGAGGCCTCGTACTGGCCGTTCGGCAACGCCTGGATGCTGCCGCGAATGATTTCGCACAGATAGGCACTCTGGTAAATGACCAGGGTGCAGAGCATGGTGGTGAAGCCGGTGATGTTGTGGCCGATGATCAAGGGCACCAGGAAGTAGGTCCAGAAGATCACCATCAGCAGCGGAATGCCGCGCAGCACATAGACCCAGACGGTCGAGAGCCAGCGCAGTGCTTTCCAGGGCGACGTCCTTGCCAGTGCCAGCAACAGGCCGAGGGGGAAGGCGAACAGCAGCGCCAGAATCGCCAGGATCAGGGTGCTCGCCAGGCCGCCCAAAGGGCCGTGAGGGTATTGGCCGATCAGGAACAGCGTCCAGTTCTGCTGGAGAATCGTGAAGATATCGAACATGGTCGCTTACCTCGCCAAAGCTTTGTTGAATCGCTTGGCCAGCAGGGCACCGAGGGCCATCAGCAGCAGCGAAAAGGCCAGGTACACCACCGAAGCCACCAGAAAGGCTTCAAAGGTGCGGAAGGTGTAGTTCTCGACTTCCCGCGTTGCGTAAGTCAGCTCCATGACACCGATGGCCATGGCCAGGCTGGTGTTCTTGAACAACAGCACCGTATGGTTGATCAGCGACGGCAGGCAGTTGCGCACGCCTTGCGGCAGGATCACGTAACGCATCGAGCGTACATAGCCCATGCCCAGCGCCCGAGAAGCCTCGGTCTGCCCGGCAGGAATGGCGCGCAGGCCGCTGCGGATGTCTTCGCTGAAATACGCGGCCTGGCACAGGCCAAGGGCAATGATCGAGAACAGGTATTCGGTGTTGTAACCTGCCAGCCAGATTTGTGTGGAGCTGGACAGCAGGGTCGGGATGCCGAAATACCAGAGCATCAACTGCACCAGTGTCGGCACGTTGCGGTGGTAGGAGACATAGGCCGCTACCAGACGATTGGCGTATTTGTTACCGGTCAGGCGCACGGTCACCAGCACAAGCGCGAGGGCCATGGCCAGACACCAGGCGAACAAAGCCAGTTGCAGCGTCATTTCGATGCCCTTGAGGATCAGCTCGGCGTATTCGCCTTGCAGGATCGGGGCTAAATCGAAGTCTTGCTTCATGGTCAATCCCTATCAGCATGGGTAGGGGCAGAAAAAATGCCGGGCGTCCGGCCCGGCCAGGGAGCATGTGACGGATTGATCCGTTCTGTTCTCGGGGGTGACGCTTTCAGCCCTGATAGTCCTGTGGGCGTGCAGTGGACAGGCCGCCAGGCACTTGCAGCGTCGGGGTGATTTCCATATGGCCGATGTTCATGGACACCGGCGCGGCAATCGCGAAGGCGATGGCATTGGCGATATCGGCGGCGACGGGTAGCTCGAAACCTTCGACGAAGCGCTTGTAGGTCTCTTCGGAGTCGCCATGGACGTGGGCGAAGATGTCGGTGGCGACCCGGCCCGGACAGATCTCGGTGACCCGCACACGCTTGCCGAAGGCATCGATGCGCAACTGGCGAGAAAGCATGCTCACCGCCGCCTTGGTGGCGTGGTAGGTCGAGTTACCGCCAAAGTTATAGGCTGCGGCAATCGAGCTGATATTGATGATATGGCCACTGTCGCGTTCGACCATGCCTGGCAAGGCCAGGCGTGCCAGATGCAGCACGGCACGCAGGTTGACGTCGATCAGGAAGTCGATGCCCTCGGCGTCAGCCTTTAGGATCGAGCCCGGACGGTCGACGCCGGCGTTGTTGACCAGAATGTCGAAGTCGTATTGCCCGAACAGTGCCGTCAGCCCTGCCAGATCGGTGACATCGATTGCGTGTGCGATGCAGCCGGTGCGTGCTGAAAGATCGGCCAGCTTGTCGGCGCTGCGGGCCAGCGCGTGAACTTCGATACCTTCCTGGCACAGACGCTCAACCACGGCGGCACCGATGCCGGAAGATGCGCCCGTGACCAGCGCGGTTTTGTAATCGGAAAATGGCATTGCGTTTACCTCTGAATGCTGTGTGTTGCTCATGCATCGACTCTATCCAGCACAAACCCCGGCGACCAAGACGGATTGGCTGTGTGGCTATAAGCGTCTCTTATGATTCGTTTCATGCAGCCTCACACAAGGATTGTACGGCTCATGTGGGAGGGGCCTTGGCCGCGACGGCTTACGCCACAAGCTGCGAAATCGGCACGATCTGCCCGCCCGCCGATTCGATTTCATGGCGCACCGTACGCGCCAGCTCAACCGCGCCGGGTGTATCGCCGTGCAGCAATATCGAGCAGGCGCTGACCTTGATGACCTTGCCGGTGATGCTGGTCACGGTGCTGTCTTCCAGCAGTTGTCGAACCCGTTGCAGTACCGTCGCGGGGTCTTTGATGACCGAGTTGGCGATCTTGCGTGGCACCAGCAGACAGTCATCGTCGTAAGCGCGGTCGGCGAGGAAGGTTGTCGCCACCCGCAGGTTGCACTGGCTGGCGGCGCTTTCGATGGCGCGGCTGCTGGACGAACTGATGATGATCCCGGGGTCGAACGCCGCCACGCTGCGAATCAGGTGCGCAGCCATCTCCGTATCGGCGGCAACCATATTGCCCAGTGCGCCATGAAAGCTCATGTGGGTCATGCGATGGCCCGCGACCTTGGCCATCGCTGCCAGTGCGCCCAACTGGTAGGTCACGTAAGTGCTCAGTTCATTGATATCGATGTTCATCTGGCGACGACCAAAACCCATCAGGTCGGGGAAGCCCACATGGGCTCCCAGATCGATACTTCGGGCCTTGGCCAGTCGCGCCGTGTTATCCATGATCAGAGGGTCACCGGCATGAAAACCACAGGCGACGTTGGCCGAGGAAATGATCTCCATCAGGGCTTCGTCTTCGCCCATGCGCCAGGCGCCGAAGCCTTCGCCCATGTCTGCATTCAGGTCGATCTTCATGGTTGCTCCGCTTCTGTGGCATTGGGAGAAAGACGTATCAGCGGTTGGCCGTAACCGACCGCTGTGCCGCTGGGCACCAGCAGGCTGCAAACCTGACCTGCATGCTGGCTGCGCACTGGCAGAATCAGATTGCCGACGGCCAGCAGTGCGACCAGTTGGCCAACCTGCACTTCACTGCCAGGCGGTGCCAGTACGATGCCGTTGTCCGGGTGGGCATCCAGCAAGTGGCCGATGCCGCTGGACTTGATGTCCAGAGTGCTGGAAGCCGACTCTGCTGCCGCGATCTCTACGGATAAAGAAGGCAAGGTTTGACAGGCAACGCCGCGCTTGAGGCTCAGCTTGAACCCCGGCTTCTCGATCTCTGCGCCATACAAACCTGCCAGTGTCAGATCAGCCACCAGTTGACGAATCTCTTCAATGTTCATGTTCATTTCCTCAGCGCCGGGCCAGGTCATGCAGGGTCACAAGACGTCGCACTTCGGCGAGATAGGCCTGATTCTGCTCAAGGGCATCCAGGGCCTCGTCGTAACTGCATTCGATAAAACGAATCCGGCTGCCGATGGCTGCCTGGCCCAGACGCCACAGATCGGCTTCGATCACCGTGCCGAACTTCGGGTAGCCGCCACTGGGCTGTGCATCACGCATCTGGATGATCGGCTGGCCGCCGTGAGGTACCTGAATCACGCCCGGTACGATGCCGTGGGAGCGCACTTCCATGGCGTGCTCGGGCAAGACCGGTGTGCCCTCAAGGCGATAGCCATAACGATTGCTCTGGGATGTGATCTTCCAGTCGTCGCTCCAGAATGACGCTCGGGAATCCGCCTTGAATGCCTGGTATTCCGCCGCAGGCAGAACGCGCATGGCGTGTACGCCGTCCACGCTCAACGGCAAGGCATGGGCAGGGTTGAGTACACCGAAATCCGTGGCCCGCGTGCTGATGCCCGGCGAGCAGGCATGCAAACGGTCGCCTTGCTGCAAGGCACGGCCCTGAAAACCGCCGAACTCGCCTCGCAGTTGAGTGCTTCGCGAGTTGAGCACCACCGGCACATCGACGCCGCCAGCCAGACACAGATAGGCGCGGCAACCTGCCGTGGGGTGGTCGATGAGCAGCGTCTGGCCCTTATGGCCCTGCATCACCCAGTTCGGCGGGAAGGCGACGCCGTCCAGGCTCAAGGCACAGGCTGCGCCGGTCACGGCAAAGGCGCAGTCTTCCAGCAGGCGGACCTCGAAAGGGAACACCGGAATCTCGATGGCCGCTGCGTCATCGGCATTGCCCAGCAGAATATTGCCGGTCGCCACGGCCAGTGTGTCCATGGCCCCGGACGTGCCTACGCCGTAACCCAGGCTGCCGATGCGGCCCAGATCCTGGACAGTGGCCAGGGCGGTGGCGGATAGAATCTCGATCATCGAATGATCCTCTCGATGCGAAAGCGCAGCAGGTCGCCCGGCTGCAAGAGTGCTGGTGGCGATTGCTCGGGGTCGAAGAAAGACATTTCGGTACGGCCGATGGTGTTCCAGCCGCTGGGGCCGGCAGAGGCGGAAACGCCGGTCTGTATGCCGCCGATGGACACCGCGCCAGCGCCGATGCTGAGCACCGGAACCTTGCGCCGTGGCGTGGCAATGCGTGGGTCCATGCCGCCCAGATAGCAGTAACCAGGGTGGCTTCCCAAGGCATAGACCGGATACAGCGGCTCGCTGTGCAGGTGGGCGATGGTTTCGATGTCCAGCCCGGTATGGGCAATCACGTCGCTCATGTGCGGGCCGTGTTCGCCGCCGTAGGTCACCGGCAATTCAATGATGCGGCCTTCCAACGGCAGCGGCTCGCAGGTTTGCCAGGCTTCCAGCAGGCGTTCGGTCAGGGCACTCAAGTGCCGTGGCGGGGTGCTGAAGGTCAGCATCAGGTTGTTCATGCCCGGCACCGATTCGCTGATTTCCGGCCACTGTGCGGTCACGCGAGCCATGGCCCAGATGCGTTGTTGCGGGGCAAGATCGAGGCTGCCCGGTGCTTCAAACAAAAGGGCCGTGGTGCCAAGCAGGCTGATGGTCGGACCTGTGTCCGTGTGCGCGATGCTCATTGTGGGCTCCGTTGTTGCAGCCAGTGCTCCAGGTGATGAATATCGACGCCGCCTGCACAGAATGCCGGGTCGTCGAGGATTTCCCGGTGCAGGGAAATATTGGTGGAAATGCCTTCCACATGAAGCTCGCTGAGGGCCAGACGCATGCGGGCCATGGCTTCTTCCCGAGTGGCACCGTGGCTGATGACCTTGGCGACCATGGAGTCGTAGTAGGGCGGTACGCGGTAGCCGGTGGTGACATGGGAATCGACCCTGACCCCAAAACCGCCCGGCACTTCCCAGCGCGTGACCAGCCCTGGAGTGGGCATGAAACTGAGCGGGTCTTCGGCGTTGATCCGGCATTCCAGTGAATGGCCCTGGGCGACGATATCGGCCTGACGCAACTCCAGGCGCTCACCTCGGGCCATGCGCAACTGCTGCTGGACGATATCGATGCCAGTGGTCATCTCGGTGACGGGATGCTCGACTTGTAAGCGGGTGTTCATTTCGATGAAGAAGAACTGGCCGTCTTCATAAAGGAACTCGAAGGTGCCGACGCCGCGATAGCCGATCTGCTGGCAGGCCTTGACGCAGCGCTCGCTCACATGGGCAATCAATTGCGGGTCGATGCCGGGCGCTGGGGCTTCTTCAAGTACCTTTTGATGGCGACGCTGCAAGGAGCAGTCGCGGCTGCCGAGCCACACGGCATTGCCGTAGGCATCGCACAGCACCTGAATTTCGACGTGGCGAGGATGGCCGAGGAACTTCTCGATATAGAGTTCGGGATTGCCGAACGCCAGACGCGCTTCTTCACGGGTCAGGGCAATCGCTTCCAGCAGTTCCGGTTCCTGCTGCACCACGCGCATGCCACGACCGCCGCCACCGCCAGCGGCTTTGACGATCACCGGATAACCGATTTCCCGGGCGACGGCGAGAATGCTTTGCGGGTCGCTGGACATGCTTGAGTCCGGCCCCGGTACGCAAGGCACACCGGCTTCACGCATGGCCCGCTTGGCGGAAACCTTGTCGCCCATGGTGCGAATGCACTCGGCGCTGGGGCCGATAAAGGTCATGCCGGCCGCCTCGATACGTTCGGCAAAGGTGGCGTTTTCCGACAGAAAGCCATAACCGGGATGAATGGCCTGTGCGCCACTGACCTTGGCGGCGAAGAGCAGGGCCGCCTGATTCAGATAACTCTGGGTGGGCGCGGCAGGGCCGATGCACAGCGCTTCATCGGCCTGGGTGACGTACTGCGCATGACGGTCGGCTTCGGAGTAGACCGCGACGGTTTTCAGACCCAGGCCACGGCAAGCGCGCTGGATACGCAGGGCAATTTCGCCACGGTTGGCGATCAGCACTTTATCGAACATTCGAGATACCTGAAAAATGTGCGTCGGGGTCAACCGATACGGAACAAGGGTTGGCCGGCTTCGACTTCCGTGCCACCGTCCACCAGAATCGCTTCGACGATGCCTGAGCGACTGGCCTTGAGCGGATGGAACATCTTCATGGCTTCAATGATCGCCAGAGTCTGTCCTGCTTCCACGCTATCGCCGACCTGTACAAAGGGCGCTTCACCCACTGCCGGGGTCAGGTGCAAGACGCCGTAGAGGCTGGCCTTGATCTCGCCTTTGGCGGGCGCAGGAGCGCTGGCCTTCATGGTCGGTGCCGATACGCTGGCTGTCTTGCCGATTGCCGCCCTGGCGGATATCGAAGGTGCCTGAACGACATTGCCCGTGGCTTCCTTGAACAGACGCAGGGTGCTGTCACCTTCCGTCAGGCTGAGCTCGATCAGGTCGGACTCTGCCAGTAACCCGATCAGTGCCTTGATACGTTCTTGATCCATACCCTTGCCTTTACCTATGCCGCTTGCCGTATTGAATGAATTTCAATCTAACGAGGGCCGCGCAGGACCGCCAAGACGGTTTGGCTGTGGGGTGATAAGGCTCGCTTATGACCCGGGCTCGGTCTGGTTACGCAGTTCTGCCACCAGTTCCAGGAGGATGGCTTTCACTGCCTGAGCAGGCACCGACAATGGCAGGTGACCGGACAGGCACAACGCCAACGGTGCCTGAATGCCGGGTTCGATAATGCGCAACATGCGCGCACCTGTGGCGGCAACGAGCACCTTGGCGGCCGACTCGGGAAGAATCGTCGAGCCGAAGCGCTCGGCCACGGCGGCAGTCAGGGTTGCCGAGGACTCCACTTCAGCCACCACTCGGGCGCTGAGGCTGATGCCCAGAAACGCTTCGTCTACCAGTTTGCGCATGATGTTGTAGGGGCGCGGCAGCAGCATCTCCATGGCTGCGAGTTCTGCCAGGGCGATTTCATCACGTTCGTCCAGGTGTTCGTCTGCGCTGACCAGATACAGGTTTTCCCGCAGCAGGGGGACGAAGCTCAGGCCATGCACTTCGCGCCCGCCATACAAGACTGCCATGTCCATGCGGCCATTCATGATCAGTTCGCTGAGGGTGGTGCCGAAGTTTTCATTGAGGTACAGCAGAATCCCCGGATAGCGCTCGCGAACCCGGCGCAGCAGCGGCAGGGCGAGGGTGGACGCTGCCGTGCCCGGTGCCAGCCCGACCGAAACCTGGCCGGACAAGGCGTGTCCGGTGTCGTTCACGTCACTGATGGCCTGTTCGCACTGACGCAGAATGTGCTGCGCATGACCGTACAACACCTTGCCCGCCTCGGTGGGTGTCACGCCGCGTTTGGTGCGGATCAACAATTGCTGATGCAGCTCGGCTTCCAGGGTTGCCAACTGCTGGCTGAGGGCGGGCTGCGCAATGTGCAGGACATCGGCGGCCTGGGTCAGGCTGCCGATGTCGACGATTTTCACGAAATATTTCAGACGACGGAGATTCAAGAGACGGACTCATGCTGGGGCTGACATCCCATGGGTCATAGCAAAAGACAGGCCATGCCGCGCAGCAGGCCGGACGCTACATATAAGCCTTTGCTATGGCGTGCTGATCAGCAGCCGGTTCTGCCTGCGTGAGGCGCAACAGTCCCGAGGCTGTTTCATTTTGGTGCGTTGCCGGTCTGCAAGCGGTCATAAGGACTTCCTATCAAACCAGAACGAAACGGTCTTATCCGCTCAACGATCCCGACTCGTAACGTAGAGCCTCGAATGTCACCTCCGAGGATTACGACCTTGAACGCCTCCCGCATCGCCGCCCGCGTGCAACGCATCAAACCTTCGCCAAGCAGCGCGGCTTCCGACCGTGCCAACGAACTGCGTCGTCAGGGCAAGTCGATCATCAATCTGGTCGTCGGCGAGCCCGACTTCGATACCCCCAAACACATCCGCGAGGCTGCCAGCGCTGCCATCGAGCGTGGTGAAACCCGCTACACGGCGAACGTCGGCACACTGGAACTGCGTCAGGCCATTGCCGCCAAACTCGCCCGGGAAAACAGTCTGGATTACCCGGCTTCGCAGATCGTGGTGACCAGCGGAGCCAAGAGCGCCATCTTCAATGCCTTCGCCGCAACCCTTGGCGCAGGCGATGAGGTATTGATTCCCGCGCCTTACTGGGTCTCTTACCCGGACATGGTGCTGGCCTGTGAAGGCGAGCCGGTGACGCTGGCTTGCCCGGAAGAGAACGGCTTCAAGCTCACCGCCGAACAGTTGCGTGGCGCGATCACCGAGCGTACCCGCTGGTTGTTGCTCAACTCGCCGAGCAACCCGACCGGGGCCAGCTACAGCGCGCAGGAGTTGCGTGCGCTGGCTGACGTGTTGCTGGAGTTCCCCGATGTGATGCTGATGACCGACGACATCTACGAGCACATTCGTTTCGAGGGTTCGGATAACGCGCACATCCTGTGCGTCGAGCCTGACTTGCGTGACCGGGTGCTGGTCATCAATGGCGTCTCCAAGACCTACGCCATGACCGGCTGGCGGATTGGCTATGCGGCCGGGCCTGCCGATGTGATCAATGCCATGGCCACCTTGCAGTCGCAGTCGACCAGCAATGCCAGCTCTGTCAGCCAGGCGGCTGCGGTGGCAGCCTTGAACGGTGATCAGTCTTTCGTCAAAGAGAGCGTGAAGGTCTATCAGCAGCGCCGTGATCGCTGCCTGGAACTGATCAATGCCATTGACGGCCTGAGCTGCCTCAAACCCGACGGCGCGTTCTATCTCTACGTGAACTGCGGGGGCTTGATCGGCAAGCGCGCGCCCGATGGCAAGCTTCTGGAAACCGACACTGACGTGGTGATGTACCTCCTGGAAAGCCAGGGCGTGGCGGTGGTTGCCGGTACAGCCTATGGCCTGGCGCCGTTCTTTCGCATGTCCATTGCCACGGCGCTGGAAACCCTTGAACAGGGTTGCTCGCGAATCGCCACTGCCGTTGCAGCATTGGTCTGAGGCGTGCCGATGACGACTCAGGTAAGTGCCTTGAGCTTCAGGCAAGCGCTGTTGGCGATGCTTGGCATCTCGCTGGTGCTGATGCTCTCGGCGCTCGATCAGACGGTGATCGGCAATGCGTTGCCCAGCATCGTCGCCGAACTGCAGGGCTTTGAACTCTATGCCTGGGTCGCCACCGGTTATCTGCTGACCTCGATCGTGACCATTCCAGTGTTCGGTCGGCTGGGCGATTACTTCGGACGCAAGCCCTTCGTGATTGCGGCAACCATCGTCTTTACCCTGGCTTCACTGATCTGTGCGCTGGCCACCGACATGCTGGTGCTGGTGATCGGTCGGGCGTTGCAGGGTGTCGGAGGAGGGATGCTGATCGGTACGGCATTCGCCTGTATTCCCGAGCTGTTCCCGGATACCCGGCAACGGTTGCGCTGGCAGATGATGCTCAGTGCGCTGTTCAGTGTGGTCAACGCCATTGGTCCTGGTCTGGGTGGTTTGCTGACGGAGGCTTATGGCTGGCGTTCGGTGTTCTATCTCAATTTGCCGCTGGGTTGTATCGCGCTGTTCTTTGCCTGGCGCTACCTGCCGTATTACCGGCCCGTGCAGACCCAGGGCATTCGCCTGGACTGGTTCGGCGCGTTGTTGATCGCGGTCGCACTGGGCAGCCTGCAATTGGGTGTTGAGTGGATGGGGCATTCGAGCACTTTGCTCAGTGCATCCCTGGCCCTGATCTGCCTGATTTGCGGGGCGACGCTCTGGTTCTGGGAGCGGCGCTGCACGTCAGCGCTGTTACCACCGGCGATGTTCGCCGTATCGAGCATGCGCACACTGTTTCTACTGTCGGTGCTGGCCGGGGCGATCATGTTCAGCCTGTTGTTCTATCTGCCGCTGCTGCTGCAAGGCAGTTACGGCTACTCCCCGAAAGATGCCGGTCTGCTGATTACACCACTGGCCTTGAGCATCACCTTGGGTGCCATCGTCAACAGCCGCATCGTGACCCGCTTGAGCAACCCGAACCTGCTGCCGCTGGCCGGTTTTCTTGCCTTGCTGCTGGCTTGTGCCGGCCTGGCGCTGGCGGGGCGCACGGCATCATTCAATACCTTGTTGATGCTGATCCTGCTGGCGGGGGTAGGGCTTGGGTTCATCCTGCTCAACTTGACCGTATTCACGCAAACCCTGGCAGAACGGCAGTTTCTGGGCATTGCCACGGCCCTGATCCAGTCACTGCGGCTGGTCGGCGGCCTGCTGGGCACTGCGGTCATGGGGGTGTTGGTCAACCTGCTGTATGTCACTCATCTGAACCGTGCGTTTCTGGCGGCTGGCCAGGAAAGTTCGATTGCCCGTTATATCAATCCACAAGTGTTGCTGACATCGACTTCTGATGATTCGGGCGAAGCCTGGCACCTGCTGGAACTGGCCCGTGAGGCATTGGCACGCTCGGTGGGGATCGGGCTGCTGATGTGCGCAGGCCTTGGGGTAATTGCATTACTGGTTCTGTATCGCTTGCCCGCGGTCAAGTTAGTCACCGCGCCGACTCTCGTTGCTCCTCAAAACAATAAAACTTAACTGCCTACTCCTGACTGCTTACACCACTTACTTACAGCAAAGGATATTTCGATGGAGCTTATCAATCGCTCGCCCCGTCTGGTGGCTGGTATTTGCGGTATGGTCATGGCCCAACAGGCATTCAGTGCCGGTTTTGTAGAGGACAGCAAGGCCAGTGTGCTGGCCCGTAACTTCTTCAGTAATGCCGATAACCGCAGCGGGGCGGACAACCCGAACTACACCCAGGAGTGGGGGCAAGGTTTCATTCTCGATTTTCGTTCCGGTTATACCCAGGGGCTTGTAGGGTTTGGTGTCGACGCATTGGGCATGGCCGGTTTTCGTCTGGACTCCGGCAAGGGCCGTCATTACAACCCGACCAGTTCAGCGTTCAACGGTAACGTGTTCCCTACCGACGGCGATGGTCGTGCCGTCGATGAATTCGGCAGTGTTGGCCTGACCGCCAAGGCACTGGTTTCCAAGACCGAGTTCCGTTACGGCACGCTGGTGCCGATGTTGCCGGTAGTGATGTCCACCGATCGCATGTTGCAACAGACTTTCAATGGTGGCCAGGTTCAGTCCAGGGATATCGATAACTTCACCTTTACATTGGGCCAGCTGGAACATGTAAAAGGGCGCGGGTCGAGCAACCAGATGGGCATGTCCATTCCTGGCGCGAACAACGCCCGTACTGGCGAGTTCGTCAACAAGTTCTATTACGGTGGTGTCGATTACAAAGTCACTAAAGACCTGACCTTGCAGTATTACTACGGCCATCTGGAAGACTTCTACAAACAGAACTTCCTGGGTGTGAAATACGATATTGCTGTCGGGCCGGGCACCTTGCGTTCCGACCTGCGCTATTTCGATAACAAGTCCGATGGCGCCAATGGCAATGATCCGGCGTTCTACACCAACGGCTATTACGGCGGCGGTGTGGTGAAAGGCAAGGTAGACAGCCGCCTGTCCAGCGCGCTGTTCACCTATCTGGTCAGCGGCCACACCATTGCGGCCGGTTTCCAGCAGGTCAGCGGCGACAGCGATGCTGTATGGCTCAACCAGGGCGATGGCTCTACGGCGTACTTCATGACCGAATCCATGATCGGCAAATTCCAGCGTGCCGGCGAAAGCACCTGGCAGGTTCGCTATGGCTACGACTTCGCTCAGGTGGGCGTTCCGGGCCTGACTTTCATGGGCATGTACGAAAGCGGCTCGAACATTCGCACGGCCAATGGCGACCAGAAAGAATGGGAACGCAACCTGACCCTGGGCTACGTGGTGCAATCCGGCCCGCTGAAGAAGCTAGGCGTCCAGTTGCGACATGCCTCGCTGCGCAGCGAAGTCGCCTCCCAGCGTGACAGCGATGAGCATCGGGTGATTGTGACTTATCCGCTGGATATCCTCTAAAGCTGGCACAAGCGAATTTATTCGCGAAAACGGCATATCAAACGACATATCTCTGTCGGATGTGCTGGCCCTTCGCGAATGAATTCGCTACTACTGCGGTGTTGTCAAACTGCAACAGGCCCTATCGCCAGCAAGCTGCCTCCTGCAAGTACGTCATTCTTAAAACACCGCAAGATGACTATTGAGAATATCGGTCACCACCATATGCCCAGGTTTGTGGGTGATGGCGAATGAGGGGCGTGCGCTGCGGATCGCTTGTTGGGGGGTTACGCCGCAGGCCCAGAACACCGGGATTTCGCCTGGGCGGATAATCGAGCGTTCGCCGAAGTCGGGCGAATCGACATCGCGGATGCCGATCTGGGACGGGTCACCCAAGTGAACAGGCGCTCCATGGACACTCGGGAAGCGGGAAGTGACCTGCACCGCCCGGATGGCCTGTGCCGGAGTCATCGGACGCATGCTGACCACGGTGGTCCCGCCGAAACGTCCTGCCTTGCCATTGGCAATATTGGAAACGTACATCGGGACATTGGAGCCCTGTTCGATGTGGCGAATCGGTACGCCTGCATCTAGAAGCGCGCCTTCAAAGGAGAAGGAGCAGCCAATGACAAAACCTACCAGATCATCGTTCCACAGCCCTTTGAGATCCGACACTTCATCAACCTGTTCACCGTTGCGGAATACGCAATAAGCCGGGACGTCGGCCATCAAATCCACGCCGCCCAGTTCAGGAACCCGGCTGTCTCCCGGTTCGGTCATGCCGATAATCGGGCAGGACTTCGGGTTGAGGCAGGCGAATCGCAAGAACTCGTCTGCGTATTCACGAGGCAGAATGGCCAGGTTTCCCTGGGTGTAGCCAGGGCAGACGTCTGCGGTGGGGCCAGTATGAAGGCCAGCTCTGACGGCTGCGCGAAACTCGGCGGGGTTGGTCCAGGGCGTGCTCATCGTGAAGGCTCCAGCATTACGAAGTAGGGGAGTCATTCTTTGAACAGCTTGCAGGCAGTGTCTATCCAACAATAATCGCCATGCCTGTTCAATTTAACTGAACAGGTGATTTAGCCGTGACTGATGATCCAGTGTTCCCCCTGGCGTTTACAGTACGTGCGGCAGACCTTGTGCACGATGTCTGCGACCCCTGATACCAGCGCAGGCGCATTTTTCATATGGGATGTCGCGATCTTGAACGAGGGCGGGCTGGGCAGCGGGAGTTCTTGCAGTTCGCCATGTTGCAGGCTGTTCTTGACCAGAATGCCCGGCATGATCGCCACGCCTACACCTTCTTTCACCAGCGATACCAGCGCTGCCAGGGAAGGGGAACCGGATATGCGCAGTTCACTGGCCAATACCCCGTGCTCCGATGCCAACTGTTGCGCGATGGTAACGGCGGACTCATAGGGGGCCGAGCCTCGCATCTGCGTCAGCATTTGCTTGCTCAGCACTTTACGCACCATATCCCGTGTCGGCACAGCACGTGGGCGTGCAACCCAATGAATGGGCAGCTCTGCAATCGGTTTGGTAATCGCAAACGGATTGTCGCCGTCATCGGCGATGACCCGGATGATCAGGTCGACTTCACGTCGCATCAACTGCTCTTTCGAGTTTGAAGTCAGTTCAACGGACAGGTCGATGGTGACATCGGGCATTGTCCGGCTCATGAGTTTCATGAAGTCCGGTAGAAATGTGTGAACGACTGTCTCGATTACCGCAATCCGGATCCGGCCCTGCTCTTTTGCTGGAGAGCTGGCCGCACGCTGAAAGGCCTGCGTGGCTTCCAGCAGGCGCTCGGCATGAGGTAGCAGGCTGGCGCCTTGAGGCGTTATCTGAAGGGTCTTGTGGTCCCAGTTGAAGAGCACAAGACCCAGTTCGGCTTCCAGCTTGCGCACACGCATGGAGATAGCGCCCGGTGTGGTATGCATCTGCTTTGCAACCTGACGAACACTGCCCACATGGGCCAACAGGATGAAGGTCTCAACGAATCGTGTATTCATGAAGGTCACAACCTTGTGCGGACAATCCCGCATGCACACCACATGGCCTCTGTTCAGTAAATCTGAACAGAGGTAGCTGCCTGTTCTCTGCTGTCGGGCTATTGAAGCATGAAACGCATGATCTGGTGAGAGGGCGTTTGCTCAACCCCTATCGGCGTATCAGCAATATGAAAAACACACCGCCAATGGCCGCCGTGGCGATACCGATGGGCAGGTCCTGTGGCGCAATCAGGGTGCGGGCCGCGACGTCCACCCAGATCATGAACAATGCCCCAAGCAGGGCGCTGACCGGCAGCAGCCTGCGGTGCTCGGCTCCGACCAGACGACGCGCCATGTGCGGCAGCATCAGGCCGACGAAGCCGATGGCACCGGAGAGTGAGACCAGCACGCCGGTCAGCAATGAGGTGCTGACGAACACCTGCCAGCGTACATGTCGGGTGTTGAAACCCAGGCTCACGGCAGTCTGTTCGCCACTCATCAAGGCATTGAGGGCGCGGCTCAGGCTCATCAGGACGACAAAGCCACTCAGTACGCAGGCACCCGGCAGCCATAGCAATTCCCAGCGCGCCAGTCCCAGACCGCCGAGCATCCAGAACATCACGGAGTTGGCGACATGCTGATCGCCGGTGTAGAGCAGCAGATTGACCAGAGCCATCAGCACGAATGACACCGCGACCCCTGACAGCAACAGGCGCTCGCTTTCCAGGCGTCCTTGCCGGCTGGCGATGGCCAGTACCAGCAACATACTGCCCAGTGCGCCGATGAAGGCGGCCAGCGGCAGGCTGAATACGCCAATGAATTCCCCCAGATACAACACCGCGACCACAGCCCCAAGAGCAGCGCCGGAACTGACGCCCAACAGGTGCGGATCAGCCAGCGGATTGCGGGTCACCGCTTGCAGAGCCGTACCGACCAGCGCGAGACCTGCACCCACCAGCGCCCCGAGCAATACCCGTGGTGCGCGGATCAGCCAGATGATTTGCGTCTGACCCTTGCTCCAGTCCACTACGGCATCGACTCCGGCTTGTTGCAGAACTATGCCCAGTACTTTGGCCAGCGGCACCCGTGCCGGACCGAAGCCCAGGGATATCAGGCACGACAGCGCCAGCAGAACGAACAGAGTGCCGATCAGCCAGCGATAACCGGCCACGCTGCGTATCGGTTTCACAGTTCGCTCCCGCCAAACAGCTCGGGATGCAGCGCCTCGGCCAGTTTTTCGATGGCCTCAGCGTTATCGACCGAAGGCGTTACGGCGACATAGGGCAGCACCACGAATCGTTTCTGGCGGATGGCTTCGACACTGCTCAAGGCTGCGTTCTGCAAAAGGAAATCGCGTTTGTGCTGCCAGGAGGTCGGGCCGTAATCGACGATCACGATCACCTGCGGGTTGCGTTCCACCACGCTCTCCCAGTTGACCTGAGTCCAGCTGGCGGCGATATCGTCCATGATGTTCTGCCCGGCAGCCGCTTCGATCAAGGCCTGGGGCATGCCCAGTTTGCCTGAGGTGGCGGGCCGGTCTTCACCGCTGTCATACAAGAACACACGGGGGCGTTGCCGGACCTGGCTCAGTCTGGTCGTGACCTGTGCAACCCGCTGTTTCAGGCCCTCGATCAGCGTATCGGCGCGTTCCTTGACGTCGAAGATTCGCCCCAGGTTGTGCAGGTCGCGGTACAGATCGTCCAGGCTGGCTTCGCGCCGGGTCATGATTCGCGAACAGGATTCGCTCAACTCGTAGACGGGAATGCCGAGCGGTTGCAGGGTTTGCGGCGTCACCGGGCCACCGACGCGCATACCGTAACTCCAGCCTGCAAAGAAAAAGTCGGCATTGGCATCCAGCAGGTTTTCCACCGACGGGTAGCGTTCTGCCAGTTCGGGAAGGCCGTCCAGAGCCTCGCGCAGTGCCGGGTCGAGGGTTTTCCAGCCGGTGATGCCGGTGTAACCGACCATGCGTGGTCGCAGGCCAAGGGCAAGCAGCATGCCGGTCAGATTGATGTCGTGACTGACTGCCCGCTGTGGCGGTTGCTCGAAAGTGACCTCGCGCCCGCAACTCTGTACGGTCAGGGGGAAGTTATCCGCGGCAGCGGCCAGGGGCAGGGCGGCAAGCAGCATCAGGCAGGCCAGGGCTCGGGTCATGATGGGCTGATCCAGGTAATGCGTGGATGAGGTGCCAGTGGATGGGTATCCACCAGCGCGTGGACACCAAATATGTGCAGCAGCCGTTGCTCGGTCAGGACCTCGGTCGGCGTGCCACTGGCAACGATCCGGCCCTGGTCGATGACATACAACCGGTCACAGAAAGCCGCAGCCAGATTCAGGTCATGAAAGCTGGCCAGTGTGCTGAGTTTCAGTTGCCGCAAATAGTGCAGCAGTTCCAGTTGGTAACGGGGATCGAGATGGTTGGTGGGCTCGTCGAGGATCAGCAGGCCAGGTTGTTGCACCAGTGCGCGGGCCAGCAATACGCGCTGTTTCTCGCCGCCCGACAGGGATGCGAACAAATGCCCGCTGAGCCCATGCAGGCCCACCTGGTTCAAGGTCTTGTCGATCAGGGCAAGGTCTTCGGCGCTTTCGCCGTCGAACCAGCCCTGATGAGGTGTACGCCCCATGGCCACGACATCCTGTACGGTCAGGCCGAACTCCTGCGGGAACTCTTGCATCATCACGGCCATGCGCTGAGCGCTCCAGCGGGGCTTCTGTTGCCAGATATCCTGCCCGTCGAGGTGCAGCGAGCCGCTGTCCGGTTCGTTGAAACGGTAGGCGCAACGCAACAGGCTGGTCTTGCCGCTGCCATTGGGGCCGATCAGCCCGACGAACTCGCCTTGTGCGATGTGCAGGTCGATGCCTTCAAGTTGCCAGGGTTTGCCCTGACTATGTGGCGGTGCCCAGTTCAGGCGATGGATATTCAGGGTGGACATGCTCGATTTCCAGGCATGCTGGCGACAGGTTGCAAGCCTGCCGCCAACTGGATCAGAAGCTGTAATCAGCCGTGACGAAGAAGGAGCGAGGTTCGCCCATCAGCCATTGTTGCCCATTGTTGTCCTGCGCCGCGGCGTAGCGTCGGTCGAGCAGGTTGTTCAGTTGCAAGCCAAGGCGCACATCGCGCTGCACCTTCCAGCCCAGGTTGGCATCCAGCACCGTGTAGCCCGGTATCGAGGTGGTATTGGCGGTGTCGGCATAGCGTTTATCCACATAGCGCAGGCCCATGCCGGCATCCAGGTCTTCGTTCAGTGCCTTGCTCACCCACAGATTGGCGGTTCGGCGCGGGACGTCGGTCGGGCGATTCCCGGCGCGGGACACGACCTGCCCGGAAACGTTTTCGTCGAAATCGTCGTACTCGGCACGTACCAGCGCAGCGTTGGCCGATACGTGCCAGTTATTGGCAAGTGCCAGTTCCAGAGAAGCTTCCAGGCCGTCGGACGACTGCTGGCCGACCTGTTGTGTCAGGCGGGTCACCGGGTCGATGGCCAGGAGCTTTTTCTTGACGATGTGATAGGCCGCCAGGGTCCATTCGCCACTGCCATCCCAGAACTGTTGCTTGAGGCCGAACTCGGTCTGTTTCGCTTCGGTCAGGTCCATCTGCTGCTGGGTCGGGTTCATGCTGATGAGGTTGCTGACGCCGTCTTCACTGGTGGAGTACTGGCCATACAGGGACAGTTGATCGGTCACGGCAAACACCAGGCCTGCGCGCCAGTTACCGCCGGTGAGGCTTCGGTCGCTACGGGTATCGGTACGCAGGGCGTTGCGGTCCAGGTGGTTCTGGTCGCGGCGGATGCCAGTCACCAAGGACCAGCGGTCTGACAGTTGCAGGCGGTTTTCGGCAAACAGGGCAAAGGTGCGCGTGGTGCTTTCGGTCAGCGGCAGGAAGGGTGACTGGCTCTGGAAATCACCGGATGCCGGATTCCATGGGTCTATGAAGTCACCACCGATATCGGTGTAAGGCGAATTGTTGGCGACGTCGAAACGAATCCTGTTGTATTCGGCTCCGACCACCGTGCGGCTGTCCAGGCCGAACAGCGAATGGTTGAATGTGAAACTCTGGCGGTCGCCGATCTGCTCCTGGTCGTGCTTGATCTCCAGGTAGTCGCCACGCAACAACTGACCCTGAGCGCTGCTCCAGCTATAGACTTCGGCGTTGCGCCAGTGGCGGCGGCTCTTGATGTAGTAGAGCTGGTTGCTGGCGCTGACGTTATCGTTGATGGTCCAGTCGGTGTTCAGGCGGGTCCATTCATCGTTGTAGCGTTGCACGGCATTGCGCAGGTTGTAGTTCTTGTCGCGCAGGCTGTCGCGGTAGTGGCCATCGATCAGCGGTGTGCCGAAGTAGTTCATCGGCTCGCTGTCGCCACGTTCATGGGCGAGGGTAAAGCTCAGGTCATCGGTGGCTTGCCAGCGCAGGGCTGCGCTCATGGCCAGGCTGCGGGAATTGCCGTTATCGACCCAGCCATTGCTTTCCTGCTGATTCAGCGTAAGGCGATAGCTCAGGGTGTCGCTCAGCGAACCGCCGCTGTCGAGGCCCAGTTGCTGACGGTCATTGGAACCGTAACCCAGGCGCAGGCGATTGCGGATCTCGCCCTCGAAAGGTTTTTTGGGCACCACGTTGATCACGGCGCCGGTAGCGCCTTCGCCATAAAGTACTGAAGCCGGGCCACGGATCACGTCGATACGCTCGACCATGAACGGGTCAACCGGGAAGGTCTGAGTACCTGCGCCGGTATACAGGCGCGAGCCGTCGAACAGGGTCATGACCGAGGAATGCCCCGTAAAACCACGTGCGGACAACGCGGTATTGCCATCGCCAGGCGTTGCGATGCTGGTGATGCCTGGCGAACGGGTGACCGCATCCTGAACGGTGAGGTTATTGCGGCTTTCGATGATCTGGCTGTCGAGGCTGCTGGTACTGGCCGGGGTTTCCAGTGCCGTGAGGTTCAGGCGCGAACCGGTGGGCGTCGGGGTTGCCAGATCGGTTACTGGCGTATCGGCGCTGCCAGTGATTGCGACCGAGGGCAGTGCCAGGGTTTGCTCGTCAGCAGCCCACGCATGGGACGGGAGCGCGAGAAGGCTGATCTGTAGCGAACGATTCGCCAGGGATTGAAGCAGGGAAGAACGGGACATGCGATTCCAGCCAATCAGGAATGAATGAATCCCGGAGGGAACAACGCATAGGGAATCGCGGGCGCAAAAAGCCCGCGAAGACCGGCCTGCGCCCGCCCACCGCGGGTTTGCCAAACAAGGTTGCAGGCCGGTCTCCGGGCTTGCGAGGGTCATGAAGCATTCACCTTCCCATGCCTTGGCACAGTGGTCTGTCGAATGCTTCGCTCGCTTACCGTTGCGGGGGCAGCGCCGGACTGATCACTGGGAGTGACGCACCGGCTTCCCGTTTAATCCCATGCACGGCGGCATGGGACACCTGAAACTGGCGCGCATCAGATCATTGAATCTGGAGGTCGTCAATGACTGATGTTTGTTGGCGGTGAGGGGGTTCGCGAATAAATTCGCTCCTACGCAGCCCGTGTAGGAGCGAATTCATTCGCGAAGAGATCACCACCGATAACTGACAGCCCCCACCAGACTACGGGTATCGCCATAGCGGCATGAGTTGGCGCAGTACAGGTATTTCTCGTTGGTGAGGTTCTGTGCCTTGGCGCTGACTTGCCAGTTGTCGTCCAGGTCATAGCTGATTCGGGCATCGAACAGCGTATAGGCCGGGATCTTGCGGTCAGTGACGCTGGGCGAGGTGTGGGTGGTGCCGACATAACGCACGCCGCTGCCAATCGACAGGCCATTGAGGCCCATCGAGTCGAAACGATAATCCAGCCACAACGAAGCGTTATGGTAAGGCGTACCTTCGATACGTGAGCCTTCGAGCACCTCATCGTTATCCTTGATGATATGGGCATCGGTGTAGGCATAGGCGGCGTTCATGGCCAGTTGCGGGGTCAACTGGGCCTTGGCTTCCACTTCAAAACCGGTGCTGCGCTCCTTGCCGGTCTGCTCGTCGAAGTCCGAGCCGGCAATCGAGGTGATGACGTTGCTCTGGGTCAACTGGTAGACCGCAGCACTGATCATCATTTCCCGGCCAGGAGGCTGGTAGCGGATACCGATTTCATACTGCTCGCCCTCGGTCGGCAGGAAGGCATCGCCATTGGCGTCGGTACCGGACGAAGGCAGGAAGGACTGGCTATAGCTGATATAGGGCGCCAGACCGTTTTCGGCCAGATAGACCAGCCCGATGCGTCCAGTAGTCTTGCTGTCGTCAGTGGTGCTGCGCGAATTGTCACGGTAGTTGCGGGTGCTGTTGTCGGCCCAGTCCTGTCGCATGCCGATCATCAGCAGCCAGCGATCATCGAGTTTCAGTTGTTCCTGCAAATAAATGCCGAGCTGATGGCTGTGCAGGTCCGAGCCGCTGTCGATGTTGCGGTTCACGTTTGGCAGGTTGCCGTATACCGGGTTGGCAAGGTCCAGCGCCGGTGCGCTGCCGCTGAAACGGTGGCTGTCGTAGGTCTTGCGGTAGTAGTCCAGGCCGCCCAGCAGGGTATGTTTCCAGCGCCCGCTTTCCAGATCCAGTTGCAGGCTGCTGTCACTGGTCCAGCCGGTGGCAATGTCTTCGCGTGAGTTGTAAGTACGCGACAGGCTCGACAGATTGGCACCGCTGATCCGGCTGTTGTTCAGGGTGATGTAGTCATAGTCGGTGCGTGACTCGAAGTAGCGTGCCGCGTGACGCAGTTGCAGGTTGTCATTCAGGCGTTGCTCGAACAGATAGCCGAAGGTCTGCAAGGTGCCATCGTAGTCGTCGAAATCCGGCTCGCCCGCAAACAGGTCATAAGGCACTTTGTAACCTGGGGTCGAGCTGAAAGTGGTTATGTCATAGCGCATGGGCGGCGTCAGGCTGGTCCGGGTACGCTGATGGCTGGCGAGCAGTGTCAGGCGGCTGTCGTCGTTGATCTGCCAGGTCAGTGCCGGGGCTATGTAGTGCTTGTCATCGTCGATGGCGTCGTACTGGGTGCCGCTGTCGCGCACCAGGGCTGTGAGTCGATAGCTGAAACGGCCTTCTTCATCGAGGCGTCCGCCGTGATCGGTGGAGAGTTGCTGCCGGTCATGGTTGCCATATTCCAGATTGATTTCATGCAGCGGGTCGAGCGTGGGTCGCTTGCTGATGGCGTTGATCAGCCCGCCGGGTGCCAGTTGCCCGTACAGCACCGAAGACGCGCCCTTGAGTACTTCCACACGCTCAAGGCCATAAGGCTCCTGGCCTCCTTCAAACTGGGTGCTTTGCATTTTCATGCCATCGCGCATCACACCGCCCGTGCGCGGGCCGATATCGAAACCACGCATGCGGTAGTCGTCGGCCACGCGGCTGTAGCCGTTCGGCTGGCTGATCACGCTGGTGTTGTAGTTGAGTGCGTCGGCGAGGCTGTCGTGCTTGCGCGCTTGCATTTCTTCACGGGTGATCACCGAAACCGACTGGGGAATCTCCATCAGGGAAGTGTCGGTCTTGCTCACGGTCGCGCTGCGTTGCGCGACCCAGCTGTGAGCCGGCCCCCAGGCGTCCTGCTCATGGCTGGCAGCGCTTACATTGATGTCCGAAAGCTCCATGGCTGAAGTCTCGGGGCGTGGCTCGATGCTCAAGGTGCCGCTGGGCGTGATGCTCAATTGCAGGGGCAAACCGCGCAGAACCTCGCTCACGGCCTGTTCGACACTGTAGTGACCGCGTAATGGCGCGGCTGTCAGGCCGCGAGTCAGCGTTGCGTTAAACGCAATGTTGCGCCCGCTCTGGCGAGCGATACTGGTCAGGGTTGCATCCAGAGGGCCGGCGGGCAGGTCCAGTTCCATGAGTTGCTGGCGGGCGGTCGAGGGCTGGGCCGAGCCATCGGCCGCGCTGTCCAGGGTGGTGAACGCCAGGGCAAATGCCAGCGGTGTCAGAGTCAAGCGCAGTGGTCGGTGCATGGCAGCATTTCCCGTTTGGGTAGTCGATGCCAGCTATGTGACGCGAGCGGCTCTGAAATTAAGGGGGGGTGGAAAATATTTTTCAGCGCAGGCTGATTTGCGTCCACCAGCCGAAGTGTTTCTCGACTTTTACCGGCAGCACTTCCTGCAACGAGCGCAAGGTCTGGCCACTGTCGTCCAGAGTGAAGACGCCTGTGACCCGCAGCGCTGCGGCATCCGGCTCGATGCGCAGCAGGCCGGGGTGATAGTCTCGCAAGGCTTCGATGACATCGGCCAGTGACTGGTCATGAACTTCCAGCAAGCCATCTCTCCAGGCGTTTTCGCTTGCCAGGCCAGGGTCCAGAATGTGAATGCGTCCGCCATGCAGCCGCGCGCCCTGGCCCGCTCCCAGCACGTGAGTCGCGCCGCCCGGTGCCGTGAGTTGCACGCGGGACTCCTGCACCCAGACATGCGTCCCGTGCTCATGCAGGCTGACCGTGAAGCGTGTGCCCAATGCTCTGGCTTCGCCAAAGGCGGTGCGAATGGCCAAGGGACGTTGCGGGTCTGAGGCAACCTGAATGCTGAGTGCGCCTTCATGCAGAGTGAGGGTGCGCTGCCTGTCATCGAAGGCCATGTCGACCCGACTTCGGGCATTGAGCAGCACCTGACTGCCATCGTCCAGAGAGAAAGGACGACGCTCTGCCAGCCCGGTGTAGAGATCCCCTCGACTCCATGGCAGCAGCCCGTTGCGTTGCAGCCACCAGCCGCCGATGCCCAAACCGGTCAGCCCCAATGCGCCGCGCAGCCATTGACGACGGGTTTGCCCGGACTGGTTCAAGACCTGGCGCGACAATGGTGGAAGCCCGGAGAATGCTTGTCCGACACGCTGCTCAAGCTGAGCCCAGGCATCGCGGTTTTCCTGGCTGCTCTGTAGCCATTGCTGAAAGCGCTGACGTTGGGTGTTGCTGATGCTGCCGGAGCGTTGCAGGGCCAGCCACTCGATGGCTTCGGCGACAGAAGGCGACAGTCGCTGGCTGTTCATCGTTGCTCCAGCGCCAGGTAGCAAAGCCCCAATGCCTTGACGACGTATTGATGAACCCGTGGCGCGGAGATACCCAGAGTTCGGCCGATTTCGGCATAGGTCATGCCGTCGAGCTGGCTATACAGAAAGGCACTGCGGCCTATGGGCGACAGGCCATCGAGTATCTGATCGAGAGTGCTCAAGGCTTCCAGCGCCTGTGCCTGCTCCTCGGCGGAGGGTTCATGGCCCTGAGGCTGCTGCGCGAATACTTCCAGATAAGCCCGCTCCAGATCGCGCCGTCGCCATGAGGCAAAGATCAGCCGTTTGGCAATCGTTGTCAGCAGCGCCCGTGGTTCACGAATGGTTTGCGGCTCTGGCAGGGCGACCACCTGGGCGAAGGTTTCGGCTGCCATGTCCGCCGCATCGTGATGACAACCCAGGCGCGCACGCAGTCGCTCCTGCAACCAGCCATGATGGTCGCCGAACAACTGTTGCAGAACACGGTTACGCACGCTCAGGCGCCGGGCATCGGGAGAGGAGGGTGTCATGTCACTAAAGTTAATGAAAATTATTATCAAATGATGCCGATTCGCCGCATTGATTGCAACAAACTGCTAGCGCTTGCTGAAACGGGCAGGTATTCAATTGAAGAGCCCGACATTGCGTCGGGCCTGGTTCCAGCTTGATAACGAGGTTATTCGTCACCCTTGGCAAAGCTCAGCAGCGCGTCGCCTTCCATGCGATAGCGCACCCACTCGTCCTGAGGTGCTGCGCCCAATGCCTTGTAGAACTTGATGGCCGGCTCATTCCAGTCCAGCACGCTCCACTCGAAACGGCCGCACTGATTGGCAACGGCTTCACGGGCTATATGACGCAACAAGGCGCGCCCGGCACCGATGCTGCGGTTTTCCGGCGACACGTACAGGTCTTCAAGGTAGATACCGTTGCGGCCCAGCCAGGTGGAGTAACTGTAGAAATAGACGGCAAAACCTACCGGCTTGTCGTCATGCAGACAGATCAGGGCCTTGGCAGGTGCATTCTCGGCGAACAAGGAGCGATGAATGTCTTCGACAGTGGCAATCACTTCATGGCGTGCGCGTTCATAGATGGCCAGTTCAGTGATGAAGGCAAGGATCTGGCTGGCGTCGTCGGGGCGGGCAGGGCGAATTTCGAGGGGCACAACAATTCTTCCTTATTGGTATGAGCCGACATCATAGCTCAGGCATCACGCAACAAGTCATGGGCGTTGAGCAGTTCCCAGGCAATCTCCGGGCGTTTTTCCAGACCACGGCGAATCGCCGCTGGAATCGACTGGCGGGTCTTGCGGCACAGGCCGGTCTTTTCGGGAATGAAGATGCTTATCCCGCGCATGGTGCGAACCTCATTGAACCCCGGCGCGATCTCCACGCTGATACCCAGTTGCTCGTGAATCTTGCCCTGCATGCGCTCAAGGTCGCCGAGGCTTTCGATACGCTCCAGGCGCTCAAGCAGGCGTTTTTCTTCTTCGCGGGTAAGACGCAGAATGCGCCGATCGGCATCGGGAGCGTCCAGCCGTTCGCGCTCGCAGATACAAGCACCGGGCGGACAGGGGTTGCGGATCGGGGGCGAGGTGTTCATCGGCGCAGCATAGCCATTCACGAGTGCTTCTGGCCATAGGTGGCACAGCCTTCTGTCGAGCGTTGCCTGTCGCCATGAATTCGTTTTTGTCGGGCAAAGGCTTTATCCTGCATGGCTTATTGATATTGCTTATTCAGCCTGTCGCGCGTCATTCATGGCAGGGTTGGTACGAACAGGAACATTATGCTGATTCAGGATGAAGCCCGTTTGCATGTCGATGCAACGGGAGCGGTATTCAAATGGCGTTACAAAGACCGGCAATCCACTGAAAAGCTCGACGAGCAGACATTGCGTGGAGCAAAGCTGGTGAAGGACGATTATCAGGAACCACTGTTGGCGCTACGCAATCGTCAGGGCGAGCAATACAAGGTTACCGATCTGTTGCCCGCCTGTTTGCCACTTGATAAACCTTTACGTGTCATCAGCAGCACGTACAAGGATTCCTGGCTGCTGATCAGGCTGGCCTTCGAGGGACAGCAACGCACTTTGCAATTCCTCAAGGATTCTGACTTTGCCACCGAGTTTGCCTGGGCTCTGGATCAGGACTTGCTGCAAACCGTGAGCCTGAGTAAAGGCAAGAGCGAGTTCGAGATCAAGCCTGGCGATTTCACCCGCTTCACGATGCCTGGCGCAGTGCTCAGTGACTTGACTGAAGACGGCGGGAATTATCAGGGCACGCTCAAGTACCTCGATGCCAATACGGGGCGCAGCTACTCGTTGCCCTGCCTGCTGCCACGCAAGCAGCTATGGACCCGGTGCATCGATCATTTCTCTGCAATCGGGCAGGTCAGCCTGCCGGTGATGGCGCAATGGTCGCCCAAGCAGCAACGTTACGAAGTGACGGGCATTGACCCTTTGCTGCCTGCGGGTGAGCAGTGTTTGCAACTGCTGGCATTGAAAACGCGCGTCGAATCGAAACCCTTGTTGTTGCTGGAAAGCCCGTTACCGGGCTGTCATGGCCTGGTGTTCAGTTGCCAGGTCTGGGTGAATTTCATCGAGTTCGAGCCTTCACCGCTGAGGCCGTTCAGGGTCAGGGTCGAAGTCAGTGAAGGTGATGGAAAGTCCCGGTTCAAGGCCAGGGTTTTCGAGCCCGATACCGAGGGACCGTACTGGGCGGATGTGTCGCTTGTCGAGGACGCTTGCTCTGACGATGACGCGGCGGCTCAGGAGCAGAAGGTCCGTATCGAGGTCAGGGGGCGGGGGAAGCTGATTATCGAGCAGAGCCTCAAGCAGAAACAGTCCATGTATCACGTCGCGTACAAAGGCACGGAGCCTCAGCGTGTGCCGCTGGTATTCAGCACCAGGGCATGTGCTTTCGAATATGCTGTAGACGAGCCTGGCACCACGCTTGAAGGCGTTTTCAAGGTCCGCGTCGGTGATGATTCCCAGGCGCTGTATCTGCAACTGTTTGCGGGTAGCAAGGCAGTCAGCGATCTGTATTACCGGGTTGAACTCAAGGAGTGGCTGCGTTTCGGGATTGCCGGTTTGCGCGAAGGTTTCAGCCTGGAATGCGTTATCGAAAACCAAGGCAGCATGAGCAAGAAGCCATCTTCGCGCTGGCATTTACAGGCAATCAACACTGACCTGACAGGCCAGATCATGATGCACCAAGGGTTTGAGATGGAGCTCAAGGCTCTCTGGAACTGGTCCTGTTTTGAAACACCCCCCTATGCCGACGTCTTGCCTGACTTCTACCGCAAAGGTGCGATTGTCGTTGCCCAACCCACATCGCAGGTCTCCCTGGCGCTTTTTCTGTCGCCTGGCCTGTTGAGCAAGGCAGGCTATCTGGCCTTGAATGAAGGCGGCAGCCTGACGCTCGATTACGTTGTACGTCAGTCCGATGACCCAATTGGCTTTGCCTTGGTGTGTACCACCTTGTACGAGCGGCCTGCCGGTCAACAGGGTGAAGAGTGCCGCGCTCGATACGTTGGCCAGAATGCCAGCGGCGAGTATGAACTGGAGCTGCTGAAGCCAGCACCACCGGGCCTTGCGCCGGGTACGCGAGTCAATTACCGGGAATATCCGGGGCAACACCCGTTGAAAAGTATCCCGGATCTTGAGGGTGCTGTGTTCGTTGTGCGCCTCAAACGTTTCAAGGCTGGGCATCAGGTCAGCAAGGTGTTGAATGTGGAGTTAAGTGTCGATGTCTGATTCACGCCGTTATCTGAATCTGCTCAAGTACCTGTGCGCATTGCCCGGGTTTGACAAGATTGTGCCGGTTACCGGTACACGCATCCGCGATATCGAACGCTCCGATCAATTGTCGCAGGCCATTTTCGAGATCCCGACCGAACCCGATCTTTATGACCGGTTCGTCACGGCGGTAACAAAGCCCACCAGGAAAACCGATACCCAAGGCATGGTTTTTCAGCCGGTGTATCTGATTTATCAGCTTGAAAGCGCCGGGCAGCCGTCATTACCCTTTCTGGCGGTGCCGGGGATCATTGGCAGCGGGCCTTTTTCAGCGAGCACGGAGTTCTACACGCTCAGGCCCGCGCTGGAATGGCCGGTGCTGTTCAATACCCAATTGCTTGAGCACGACAGCAAGGCCGAACCCGATATCGCGCTGGGACAGGAACAGGATTGCGTCGATTTCAAGCAACAGAATCTGCCGCCCATTACCGATGCCTGGTCGGTCTGGCACGAATACGCCCTTGAGCTTTGTCTGGCCACTACAGGTTGTGAACTGAGCAAGCTGCCCGCTTTGTTGAAAGCTCGCTACAAGCGCTCATTTACCCTGAGTGCGCAACTGGCGACCTACAACGAAGCAGACAATAAGGCGATCAGCGGGATTCTGGATCTTTACAACGCGCTGCAAGAGATTCCCGATGACATGCTGGTCGAGACGCCGCTGGCGCATGTCATGGCCATTCATGACGGCCTGCCAGGCGTGACGGCGAGTGAGGAAGACCGGCTGGCGAGTGACATCGAAAGCAACACCCGTTATCTGCTGGGCCATATGGATGAGCAGAAGGCCGTCAGCCTGGACAGGCTGTCGCATCGGGAAATGTTTGCGCTGGATAACAGCCAGCGGCTGGTGCTGGAAAAACTGGCGCGCTGCGAGGTGGGCGATGTTCTGGCGGTCAATGGTCCTCCTGGTTCAGGCAAGACCGCCATGCTCAAGGCTGTGGTTGCCCATCAATGGGTGCAGGCTGCGCTGAACGGTGAGCCTTGTCCGATCACTGTGGCGGTAGGCTCGACCAACCAGTCGGTGACGAACGTGATCGGGGCGTTCCCGGCAGTGCTGTATCGCGCTGAATCCGATCCACCTGCGCACCTTCTGTATTTCAAGCGCTGGTTTTCGGCACCGCAAAGCTATGGCACCTATTTCCCCTCTGGCAAAGCCTACAAAGACCTTGAAGCCAAAGGGCAACTGGAGAACTTTGTTCTCGGCAAGCGCAGTGCCCCTAACGACCTGACAATCTTTGAGTGGAGCAATAAAAAGGACAAGGCGGCATCCGATATCACTCGCTTGCAGGCTCATATCAAAGAGTATGCAGGGCATGCCGAACGCTTTTTTGGCCAGCCAGGCCTGCAACTTGAGGACGCTATCGAGCTTTGCCGGGCATATATCGCTACCACCATCCGGAAGGTCGAAAACACTCTGGCGCAAGCACGCAGGCTGACCGGCCTGCATGCGCTGCTGGCCGATCTTGTGCCGGGTTACCCCGATAACCGGGAGCTTGAACGTGAGCAGTCATTCATTACTGCCGGGCAGTTGCATGAGCTGTTTGGCGTATCCCGTGAAAAACGCAGCGCATTGTTGCGCCAAGTGCTGCGCGAGCGGATTGCCGATCAGGCACTCGACCTCGATGAGCTGAGCGATGCGGCTTTCGAGCAGTTGGCCAGTGATGCGAAAGTGTTGCTGATCGACCGCCTGCTGGATCTGACCTTACGCCCGTACGCTTTCCATATGGCGGCGCGTTATTGGGAAGGGCGCTACCTGCTGGAGTGTTCCGAAGAACTGTTGGTCACCCGTACAGCCAAAAACGTCGAGAAGGGCTTGAGGCGCTTATGCATGCTCACGCCTTGCCTGGTGTCGACGCTGCACAAATTGCCGCAATTGTTCGGGCTGGAAGGCAGTGCTCAGTCGGGCAAGCGGTTTCTGCTGGCCAAGGCCGATCTTTTGATCATGGATGAAAGTGGCCAGGCCCAGCAGCGGCTGAGCCTGCCTTCGCTGAGCCTGACACGCAAGGCACTGGTCGTGGGGGATGTCGACCAACTGAAACCGGTCATCAACGATATCAGCATGGTGGATGAGGCTCATGCCTATCACGCCTTTGGCTATCGCTCCCAGGCGTTCATCGATGCACTTCAGCGCCGGATCACCACCCGCAACGGCAGCATGCTGGCCCTGATTCGCCAGGCGTCGCGCTATTCCCACCAAGGGCAAGGGTTGATGTTACGTGGTCATTATCGTTGCCAGACCAACATCATTCAGTGCTGCAACGAGATGGTTTACAACAACAAACTGATGTTCATGCCTCACGATGCCATTGAGCGTGGACCGTTGCCGTCATTCAGTTGGGTGCATTCGGACTTTATCAACGAGTCGTCTGAAAGCTCCCGGATGAGCAGGAATGAGGCTCATCTGATCGCGGCTTTTCTGGCTGATCGCTGGTCGGAAATCTTCGGTTTCTACTGCAAGAAGGATGAGGCCAGGAACAAGCCTCTGCGTGGCGCAGCCGAGTTGATTGCTGTGGTAACGCCTTTCAAGCCTCAGGTCGGGGCCTTGCGTCAGGCATTGCTGGAAGTGTCACTCAAGATTGGCCAGCCGCCGGGCTTTACCGTCGCGGATATCGAGAACGTCACCATCGGCACTGTCGATTCCCTGCAGGGCGCTGAAAAGCCAGTGGTGATTTTCAGTGGCGTACACGGCTCAAAAAGCCAGGGCGAACCTTACTTCCAGGACCAGCCCTATCTGCTCAATGTGGCTATTTCGCGGGCGCAGGACTGCTTTGTCGCGTTTATCTGCGAGCACACCTATGGCGTCAATGCCGATCATGCTCAGGTCGATTTGCAGGAGTTGCGCAAGAACTCGGCTCGCTACATGGGTTACTACCTCGGGCATGCCTGTTTCGAGGGCAGTAATGGCATGCGTCGCTGTGAGCGACTGTTCCCGAAACGGCTGGTGATTATTGAAGCCGGTGGCAAGCAGAAAGCATTGGCCGAGTATCTGGGCTCAGACTATGAAGTGTGGGTGACTGGCGGGAGCATCACGGAGGTGGAGGCTTCCTGCTATGACTTGCAGAAGCTTATCGCTTCAGGTTTCAGGCTGCGTTATCAACTCAAGCCCGATGCCCATGCTCTGGTCGAGAAGATCCGCCAGCAGGCGCCTTTGTTTGAAGAGATCATTCTGGCGACGGATGACGATTATGTCGGGGAAACCATTGCCTGGCACCTGAGCATGCAGTTTCGCAACGAGCCTCTTGTACAAGCCAGGATGAGCCGCGTACGCCTCAACGCCATTACTCGCGAAGCCATTGAAGAAGGCTTTCAGATGGAGGCGGTAAAGGCTCATGAGAAACGCCTCAAACAATTGAGAAACGAGCGCAAGGCCGATGTGGCCGAGCAGCTTGAAGCCGAGCGGGCGTCCTTTCGTCAGCAACGTGCGGCCATCGACACTTCCAGAGTGCGCGCCGAGTTGTTTCGCGAACTGGTGGACGTTCTGGTGCGTACCCAGTGCCAGGGCGATTCGCAACAAGCTCATGTGGTATCGGCCCAGGTGAAGTCAATGCTGGATTCGCAGTTGCTGGTGCCAGGAGGAGAATCCTTGTCTGGCGCGGCCTTGGGGCGTGTCCGCATGGGGATTCTTGACGTGCTGTGCGGCGCGGTCAAACGACGCCATCAGGCCATGGAGGGCGAGCACTTGAACGCTCACCTGACGGTTGCCGGCAAGCAGTTCTACGGCCGCATTGCAGGCGACTCGAACGAAAGCCTGGCCTCTTTCAAAGACAAGCTGCTGAAAAAGATGCAAAGCGATGGAAGCAACTCGACGGCAGGGGATTCGACCCGCTGGATCATGGCTGAACCGTCGTGCGCTGCGATCACTCGTTCTGCGCCAAGTGGGTCGACCCTCGACATTCTCAAGCTTGCGCAAACGACCCTGGATATAAAGCCCGGCATCACCATGCAATTGCTGCAGAAACTTTATGAAGGAAGCTTCTGATGGGAAACAGTGCGCACGACGATATTCGCCTGACCATCGATCAACAACAGATCGGTCTCTACCAGCAGCGGCTGGACAGTTGCCCGATCGGGCAGCGCGGCGATGCCGCCAGTTTATTGAGGCTTATTGCCCGGATCGGTTGTGCCGCCGAGCATGAGGATGCCCGGTTGCAGAAGGCCAGTCTGCATTTGAAGCATTTTCGCCTGCCGGTGTGGGCCGAGTTCGACGTGCAGGTCGTGGAGCGCAAGGGCTGGCTCGATGAGTTGCCCCATGAAGGCTCGCACTATCTGCAACCTTACGAGTATGAGGCGCTGCTGAGTGCATTGAAGGAGTTGGAGTTCGAGCTTGATTTTCGTCTGCCTGAACCGGGCCATCCAGGGTTTGGCCAGTTGATGGACAGCCTCGATCAGTTGCGGATCGGTCGGCCTTCGACGCTGGGTTCAACCCTTGAAGCCATGGAGCAGGGCGGCATGCTGGTCATCGAGGGCGATGAGGTGCGTTTGACCGCAGGTGCCTATCAGACCTTGCAGAGCATGCAGCAGCGTTATCCGGCCATGGCGAGCAAAGGCTTCTCGACGCGCCTGGCCTTGCTTCAGCAAAAACTTGAGCGTGATGCGATCAGTGTCGATGCCGCACTGGCCGAGCTGCTGCCCGACCTGCTTCAGCGCGCCGATGCCGCTTCGCTGGCGGTGGGGATCTGGGACGATATCGAGTCGCTTTACAGTCCGCTCGACGAAGCGCCTCAAGCACCGTTGCAAGGCTTGATCAGGCACCGTGCCGGAGGTGAGTCTTGAGCGGTGTCATCAGCTATCCGCGTACCGATGGCAGTGATCGATTCAAGCGTGATCTGGAGCGCATCGAAGCTCTGATTGTGGAGATCGAGCAAGCCCTGAGTGTGGAAAACATTGAAAGCATCCTGGCACTGATCGCTCTGGTCGGCTGGGATCAGTTGCCCGAGGCGTTGCGGATTCGGTATCTGGGGTTGTTGGCGCAGAAAAGCCGGGAGCTTGAACGCCAGCAGCGTTCAAGAGGCGATGCCAGGGATGAAGCAAGCCGGCTCTCTGAACAGAAACTGCACATGATGATGCAGCAGATGGATAGTTACCTGATTGAGCATTGTCCCTGGGAGGCCCGCCGCGATCAGGAGCCGCTGACGGTGGAAGGCGTGCAAAGCCGCATCAAGGATGCCCGGCAGCGTATCGACGAGAAGGGGTATCAACCGCTGTTCAGCGACGACGAACTTCTCGCACTGTCCCAGACCGATACGGTGGCCCAGGCGCGTTACAAGGTGCGCTTCATGGAGCGCAAGTATTTTGGCGACAACGGCAAGGGCAGTTTCATGGGGATGTCCTTTGAGGGCGCATCCGGTGTCGGCGTCAAATACTGGAACACCAGTTTCGGCCAGATCGAGGACGCTGACAGCGATTACAGGTTGCTCGCCAACAAGCTGGGGCTGAACTACGTAGAAGGTCGCGAATATATGCTGCTGGTCATCGATTCGGAAAAGGCTCAGGCCGTCTGCGAATCAACCAGTGTGAGTGCGACCTTTGAAAAGATCGGCGCGTTTGCCAATCAGGAATTGCCTGATCTGTATCCGCCGGAGTTGACTCGTGAAATCCTGACCCCGGAGTTTCAGACTCACTATCGCGACCTGTACGAGCAGGCCAAAAAATACTGGAGTGAAGAGTGGCGCCTCAGCGAGACTCAGTTTCATGACTTTCTCATTGCGCAGAACGTGGAGCCCGAGACCAGGATTCTTCTGCTGGAGCGTCAACGTATGCATATGCAAGTGGGCAATAACGAATACTTTCGCGGAGACGGCATGACTGAAAACCTGATTGAAGGCAGTCAGCAGCAGTACGGAGTGGTTGAGCTGTTCAGCTTCGACAAAAAGAAAGTCGAACTCGACGCCTATTTGCGCGCCGGTGCGGTTCACGTTGTCCAGGGGGTGAGTCATGTGGAAAAGAGCTGAACGTTATCCTCTAAAACCGCCTCTGGCACTGATCGATGATCCGCAGAGCCCACCGGCTGGCGCACGCCTGCTGAATCAGATCCAGAATCCACAAGCGCCCGGCGAGCACTACCTGTTCTTTGCCAATAACGGTGCTCTTTCGATTCTTCGTGGCTATGCCCGGCCGGATGGCCAGCATCAGTATGAACAGAGTGACTTCCCGCAACGCTTTCTCGACTGGTTCGCGCCAGCCCTGCGTGATTTCCGCAAACGGGCTGCGCAGGACGTTTCCAGCCATCTTTCTTCGCCGGTTCAGGAGGTGGGTGGCGAAATGCTCACCCTGGAGCGGGGTATGGCGGTGGGCGGCGATGGGGAACCGGGATATATCGTCAATAACTGGTCACGCAAGCGCTATCTTCCGGGGCTTGAAGACCATTTCATGCCGATGAACGTGGCCTGGACCGAAGACTTCCTCTTCAAGGGAGGCTTGATCCGGTTATTGGGTGAAATCAGGTTCTGAGCATGAAGTGAGGAGCCTCCTTGTTGTTCAGGAGGCTCTCGTTACCACTTCAGCGTCAGGACGATTGCAGGCTGATACTGCCCACCACCGGTTTGGCATTCACATTGTTTTTGCCAATCGGGGCGAAGGTGACGGTAGGTGCCTGGTTCATGCGCTTGGCATCGGTGAGCTTTTGCACGACATCTGTGACGACGAAGCTGATGTTTCGGGTCATGGTGTGGTGGCCGCCATGGATTGTCATGCCAAGGTTGAAAAAGCTGATGACGCCGACAAATGACGGATCTTCTGGTGTGGGAGTGACGCCCTCGGGCAGATTGAGATAAACCGCATAATCGTTGGCACCTTCTTCAGAGGCGCTGATATCGGAGAGGGTCAGGTACAGCGTGTCGCTTTGGACTGCTGAAAACAGTTTGTTGCCGAAACCTCCCTTGGCGGTGGTATTCAGTTGTGAGGCAAGAGCGACCCTGACCGGTTTTTCGCCCAGCGCGACGGCTTGGGCCTTGGCTTTTCCGCTCTCCAGCTTGCTCAGGCTCAGGGCATGCACACTGGCCGCTTTGACGAGGGGCTTGTTGAAGGGAACGCTGCCTGCCGGACGGCTCAGATAGCTGTCGTAGACATAAGGTGCAGTCAGAGTGGTGGTGTCCAGGACATCGCCCACCTTGCTGATCACCGGAGCGCCCTGGCCATTGCTGAAGGTCCAGCTCTGGCTGGTGAATGCTGTGTCCTGTGGGTTGAGGCCACCGGCCTTGTTCCAGCTTGCCCAGACGCGATCGATGTTGCAGTGGTGCAACCAGAAGATCGGATCGTTGGCGGCTGTGGGGATGCGCCCCATGTTCGTGTTGTCTCCGACCTGAACATGTATGGTCCCGTGCAGGCCCATGTCCAGGTTTTCACAGAAGCCCACGTCGCTGCCCGATTCGCGGTAGCGAGGGGACTTCATACTGTCCAGGCTCAACAGGCTGGGGTCGATAGGCGTACCACCATTGATGCCGGGATTGCGGTTGGGTCGGTACAGTGAGCCCCAGAGCGGATGATTGGGCTGGCGGAACTCCTCAGGTATCACCGAGCACTGACCGGCTGGCGTACAGGATGATCCGACGTAATCCCAGTAGGGCAGTGTGAACGACTGATCACCGGATACGTCGCGCACGATCTGTTCCAGATACATGACATACATGCGGTGCCAGGGCAGGAAGGCATCGCTGTTGTTACTGGCGTGAGGTTCGCAGGTGTACCACATGGCTTCGGCCATCTGCCTGTGGGGGCCTGTTGTACTGCCGAAGACCTGCTGGAGCGCGGTCTGCTTGGGAATCGGAGTGGCATGGGTATACCACTGGAATTTCCAGGACAACGGATCGGTGTCGGGCTTTTTCATCATCAGGGCGACAGCGCGAGCATAAATCGCCAGCATCAGTTTGCCTTGTGGCGTACTGGCCGAATAGCGGGTCTTGGTCGTGTTGGATGCTGCCAGTGCCCGTTGCATGACGTCAGGCAGGATCATTGCCCCGCCTGCCAATGCACTGAGTTTCAACAGGGTTCTACGACGAATGGTCATGCAGTTCACTCCTGAACAATCCTGGGATGCCTCATGGCGTACCGTTTGACGGCAGACCGAGTGTAGCTATGTGCTACTACATCTCAAGGACGCAGGAAATATTTTGTCATGGGTGAATTCGATAGATTTCAACGTGCTCGATGCGCAAGTGTTGTTCTGCCTGTACCGGATCTATCGGCAGGAATGTGAGGCTTGTCACTGCCTTCAATTGCCCGCTGGCTTGCAGGCGAGCGAACACTGGTTGCAGGTCGTAACTGATCTTGCGGGGGCGTTGCGGGTCGTAAACGATGGGAATGTCATACGTACTCAAGGCACCTACATAACCCGGGTCTTGAGGTGTCGGTTGAGCATTCGGTGCAAGGTTCAGATAGAGGGCATAAGTGCTTGAGGGTGGCTCGCTGGCCCAGATACCGGACAGTTTCAGGTTCCAGCGTAAGCTCGGGTCTGGCTTTACCGTTTCTGCTCCGACAGTTTTCAGGTGAATCGTGTAGGAGCCTGCACTCAGCTCGGCAGGCTCTGCTGCCCGATACATCAGGTTATCGGATGCCGGAACGGCACCCGTCAACAGGGTCAATGCCAAAAGCAGCCAGCGTTTGCCAATGTTCATGAGAGGACCCGGATTCATGTCTCTGCAGTAGTGTAGCTCCCGCAACTTCGCGACTGAAGCCGCTCCTGCAGATCCCAAGGAGCGGCTTCAGTCGCGAAGGGCATCAGGTCTTGAACTTGCGAACCAGCGCATCCAGCTCGCTGGAGAGCGAAGCCAGGCTATGCGAGTCGCTGCGGGCCGAGTCGGAGAGTTCGGCAATCAGTTGCGCGTCGCCATGGATCTGGCTGATGTGGCGGTTGATATCTTCCGCCACCTGATGCTGTTCTTCGGCCGCCGTGGCGATCTGGGTGTTCATGTCGCGGATCACGTCCACCGATTCGCGGATCTGCCCGAAGCTGCTGCGCGCCTGGCCGATCTTGGTGACAGACTGTTGCGAGACATCCAGGCTGGCGTGCATCTGTTGCGCCACGGAAGCGGTGCGTCTGGCCAGGTTGCCCAGCAGGGTGTCGATCTCTGCGGTCGAGTCGGCGGTGCGTTTGGCCAGGGCGCGAACCTCATCGGCCACTACCGCAAAGCCACGGCCCTGTTCACCGGCGCGGGCCGCTTCTATGGCGGCGTTGAGCGCCAGCAGGTTGGTCTGTTCGGCGATGGAACGAATGGTGTCGAGGATCGACTGGATATCGTTGCTGTCTTTTTCCAGGTCCGACATGTCCTTGGCCGAACGGGCGATTTCCGAACTCAGTTTGTCGACGCTGTTGACCGCATCGTCGATCTGGCGCTGGCCTTCGCGAGCCTGCTGCTGGCCGTTGTCGGCCGATTCAGCGGCCTGGCTGCAGGAGCGGGCGACTTCGTTGGCGGTGGCGACCATCTCATGAAAAGCCGTGGACACCATATCCACCGCTTCACGCTGACGGCCTGCCGCTTCTGCCATGTCATTGGAGACACGGGTAGAGCTTTGCGAGGTGTCGAGGATCTTGTGCGCGGCCTGCCCGATATGCTGGATCAGGCTGCGGATCGCCGTCAGGAACTGGTTGAACCAGCCCGCCAGTTGCGCAGTTTCATCCTTGCCACGCACGGTCAGGTTCTGTGTCAGGTCGCCTTCACCTTGAGCAATCCCTTCAAGGCCGCTGGAAACGCTATGGATCGGACGCACGATGACGCTGGCGAAGCTGGCACCGACGATGGCGAAGACGATGGCCAGTACGGCAGCGATGATGCCGATCAGCCAGGTCAGGCGGGTGGCGGAAGCCATGACTTCATCCTGCTTGATCAGGCCGATAAAGCTCCAGCCAAGCTCTGGCGATGGATAAACGTTGGCCATGTAGCGCTCGCCGTTGAGCTGCACTTCAACCATGCCTTTGTCGGTCTTGGCCAGTTGCGCGAAGCCATCACCCAGATCGCCGAGCTTCTTGAAGTTATGCTCCGGCTGCTTGGGATCGACCAGCACATTGCCGTTCTTTTCCAGCAGGATCAGGTAGCCGCTGTCGCCCAGCTTGATGTCTTTGACGATGCCGGTCAGTTGTTTGAGCGATACGTCGATGTTTACTACACCGCCAGGGTTGCCCAGGGTGTTGGGGATCGCTCGTATGGTGCTGACCAGCACGGCGTCATCGCCAGCCCAGTAGTAGGCATCGCTGCGCACGGTCTTGCCCACGTTATTCATGGCTGTCTTGTACCAGGGACGAACACGCGGGTCGTAATTGCTCATCTTCGGATCTTCCGGCGTCATCACGTAGCTGCCGTTGATCAGGCCGTAGGAGACGTAGGAGTAAGCCGGGTGGGCCTTGGCGATGCTGACAAGGAATTCGGTGGTCAGCTTGTCGTTTTCAGACTGTGGGGTCGGGGTTGCACCTGTGTAGTTTCTCAGGTCGCCACCGGCGCCTGCGATCAGTGGATGCGAGGCAATATAGTTGACGTTCTGGCTGATGCCATCGAAGAACAGCTGCATGGCGTTATCGACCTGACGGATTTCGCGACTGCTGCTGTTCACGAAGTTATCGGTCGCGTTGTTGCGCAGGTTTACGATAACGATAGTGGCCACGACGACTATGGGCAGGCACGCAATGACTGCAAAGGCCCACGTCAGTTTCTGTTTGATATTCATCCATGCTCCAGAATTTTTTTGTATATCGTTATCTGACGACGGCAGGCAATAAGCAGACTTCAGACCCGGATAGAGCCTCAAAGCTTCGTCTTATGGCATACCGACAATTTCGGCAGTCCACATGGAATCTTTAGCAAACTGAATGCCATCGAGCCTTTATGAATGATAAGTAACATTTTTATGACCAAGGTCACGGCTGATCGTGGCGCTGCACTCCAGCAACAAGGCCTGAAAACGCTCCCTTGCACCTTCCGGGTCCATGACTGCATCCGGGCCGGAGAGGTTGATGGCAGCGGTGACTTGCCCCGTGTGATCCTTGATCGAAGTGGCAATCGCTGTTGAATAATCGGAGCGATGCAGCACCCAGCCGCGCTCCCGATCGCTCTGAATCAGGGCTTGCAGTTCGGGCAATGTGCGCGGGGCCGGTGATGGGTAATCATCCAGCCGGATGTGCTGATAGAGCGCACCCAGTTCCGCTTCGTTCAAGGCTGTCAGCAACATACGCCCCATCGCGGTGCAGTGGCAGGCGATGCGGGTGCCCACCGGGATATTCACCGACAGGCGTTGCGCCGCGAATGCGCGATACAGGTACAGGCTGTCAGTCTGCTCCCGAATGCTCAGATGGCATGACAGGGAAGTGCGGTCGCGCAATTGGTTCAGGTGCGGCATGGCGACTTCGACGATATCGCGGCTGGCCAGGTAGCTGAAACCATCGCTGATGACCTTGGCACCCAGTTCGTACTGGGTGTTGATCTTGTTCAGATAGCCCATGTGGGTGAGGGTGAACAGGATTCGATAGACAGCCGAGGTACTGACACCCAGGCGCTCGGCGATGTCATTGATGCTCAGCGAGCGGGTCCGGGCATTGAACATTCCGAGCACGCTCAGGCCCCGGGCAAGGGCCGGGACGCTGTAGTCGGTGTCTTTGTCAGGGGATTCGATAGTGCTCATGAATGGGCTCCTACTGGGTCATGATGATCAGTCAAGGCACACAAAGTGATTTATTGACCTCAACTGATCCGCATTACTCCTGCTTTGTGTTGAACTCGGTCATGGCATCCAGCACCGCGCCTTTGAAGTACTCCAGCGAAGTGCGGTCGCAGAGGATCTGGAAACAGGGCGTTGTACCTGCACCCACATTGATCACGATCACATTGATACGCGCTGCCGAAGTCTGGGCCACTGCGCCGGGGCCGAATGCCTGGGGGCGCAGGTCCACCCCACAGAGCTTGGCCATCACTTCGGCGATACAGACACCGCTCAGTTGCAGCCAGGCATGGCTGTCCTGACGTGGCAGCAGGTAGTTGGCGCTATGGTCCAGCTCCCAGCGGGCCTCTTCATCGGCGATGCGTTCGCCATGATCGTTGAGGCTGCCCAGGATCAGGTACTCGGTCTGCGACAGGCGCGCTACATGGCTGCCGTCGGCCTGGGTTACAGCCCGGTTCGGCGTATCCGGCAGCGTGAAGCCACGTGCCTGCAAGTAATCGGCACTTTGTACTCCGCGAAAGCCCACACGTGGGGTATCGGTCAGATCCACCAGCGCGCACGATTGAACAGGGCTTAGGCCGATAGGGTTTTCGGCATTGAGGCTAGACATGATCAAAGCTCCTGGCGCTGGTTTTCAGGGTCGAAGAAAGGCAGTTTCACCACTGTGGCCTGGACCACGACACCGTCCTCTACCCGAATCGGGATCTGCTGGCCGGGTGTGCTCTGATCGAAGGCGGCGTAGGCCAGGCCAATGATCTTGCCCAGGGTCTGCGAGTATTCGCAGGAGGTTACGTTGCCGCTGATATCCGGCCCTTTGAGCACCAGATGGCCTTCCAATGGCTGTGGGCTGGCCTTGGGCAGGGTGAAACCCACCAGCTTGCGTGTCTGCGGTTGGGCTTCAAGGATGTTCACCGAGCGGCGACCGACAAAGAACGGCTTGGTGCGGCTCACCGCCCAGCCCATATCGATCTCGGCCGGATGGGTCATGCCGTCGGTGTCCTGGCTGATGATCACGTGGCCTTTTTCCAGGCGCAGCAGGCGCTGGGTTTCGACGCCAAACGGGCGCATGTCGTACTCTTTTCCGGCCTCGACCAGTGCATCCCAGAGTTGCAGGGCATGGCGCGCCGGAACGTGGATTTCATAACCCAGTTCACCCACGAAACCCACCCGCAACAGACGGGCCTTGATCCCGGCCACCGTGCCTTGGCGTACGGCCAGGTACGGGAAGCCTTCGGCCGAAAGATCCAGGTCGGAGCAGACTTTTTCCAATACCTTGCGCGAGTCCGGCCCGGCCACGTTGACCGCCGAAATCGCCGCGGTGACGTTGGCGATGTCCACGTTCAGGCGCCATTGGGCGTTCCACTTGAGCATCTGCTGGTAGATACGATCCACGCCGCTGGTGGTGGCGGTGACGTAGAAATGGTTGTCGGCGAAGCGCGCACACACGCCATCGTCGATCACCACGCCATGTTCGTTGGTCATCAGCGCATAGCGCGAACGGCCCACCGGCTGCTTGAGGAAGGCAAAGGTGTACATGCGATTGAGCAGCTCGGCGGCATCCGGGCCACGTACATCCAGGCCGCCCAGTGTCGAGACATCGATGATGCCCACCTTGGTGCGCACATGATGGGCTTCGGCCTGCATGCAGGCGTCACGCTGCGAGGGCTTGCCGTAAAACGCCGGGCGCTGCCAGATACCGGCAGGCATCATCTTTGCTCCTGCCTCCACATGACGGCGGTGCATGGGTGTCTGGCGATACGGGTCGAAGGCGCGGCCGGCCACATGCGCGAGCTTCTCGGCCTCGAACGGCGGGCGAGCGGTGGTAACGCCGGTTTCGCTGATGCTGCGCTGGGTCGAAGACGCTACCAGACGAGCTGTCGGCAGCGCCGAATGCCGACCTTGTGACGGCCCCATGCCGACCGTGGAATAGCGCTTGACCAGTTGCACGTCGCGATAGCCGATGCGCGTGGCATTGACGATGTCGCGCACTTGCAGGTCTTCGTCGAAGTCGACGAAATCCTTGCCTTTGGGATGAGGGAAGATCGGCCAGGGAAAGTTGACGCGGGCCTCGCTGCGCAGCGGCAGCGGGCTGGTGTTGAGTTCCAGGCCCAGCGCGGCAACGATTCCGGCGCTGGCATGGATGGCATCGGCCAGTACGTTGTCCAGCGCATGGTAGCCATGAGCCGAACCGGCCACACTGAGGTTTTTCGGCAAGCCGCTCAGGGTGAACTCCGAGAGCTGATCGTCATAGCTCAACTTGCCGCCCGCCTGGCACAGCAACTGATAGACCGGCATATAGCCGCCTGACATGCACAGCAGGTCGCAGTCGAGTATCAGGCCGTTATTGGCGACCTGACCCTGACCGGTGATTTTGCGCAGGTCCGCGCCACTCACATGGCGCATGCCTTTTTCATGTAACGCTTCATAGACGGTGGTGCTCGGGTGGCAGGGGATGCCACGTTTTGCCAGTGCGCTCAGCAGGGTGCTGTCGGCAGGGTTGGCGCGCATGTCGGCCACGGCAACGACTTCTACGCCCTGATCATGCAGATCCAGAGCGGCCAGATAGCCGTCGTCATTGCCGGTCAGGACCACGGCGCGTTTGCCGGGCTTGACGGCATACAGCTTCATCAGGCGCTGTGCGGCGCTGGTCAGCATCACACCGGGCAAGTCGTTATTGCGGAAAATTACCGGCTGGTCGAACGAGCCGCTGCACACCAGGCAGTGGCTCGCCCGCACTTTGTACATGCGCTTGCCCTGAATCACCGGCAGGTAGTTGTCGGTGAACCAGCCATTGCAGGTGGCTTGCTTGAGCACGCGAATATTGGCGTGATCTTCCACGGCATCGATCAGGTTGCGGCGCAGTTTTTCGGCACGCTGGCCTTCGATATCGAAGCGGGCATAGGTCAGCGAGCCACCGAGAATCGGCTGCTGTTCGATCAGCAAGACCTTGGCACCAGCATTGGCTGCTGTCAGTGCCGCCTGCAAGCCGGCCGGGCCTGCGCCGATGATGGCCAGATCGGTGAACAGATAAGCCTTGTCGTAATACTCGGGCTTGAACTCAAGGTCCAGCACACCCAGCCCGGCTTTCTTGCGGATGATCGGCTCCCAGACCTTCCACATGCCCTTGGGTTTGTAGAACGAACGGTAATAGAAGCCCACCGGCATGAACTTCGAGAACTTGCCCAGGTAGGCGTCCTTGTCGTTATCCAGCGAGCCGTTGAAGTTTTGCCCGGTCACTTGCAGGCCCGCTGCAAGTGCATGGGTATCGGCCAGCACGTTGGGTTCGCTGGGCAACTGGATCAGGGTGTTGGCGTCTTGCCCGGCCATGGTCAGCGGGCCACGCGGGCGGTGGTACTTGAACGAGCGCGACAGCAGAAAGCGGCCGTTGGCGAGCAGGGCGCTGGCGATGCTGTCGCCTTGCAGGCCCTGATAGGACTTGCCGTCAAAGCTGAAGGTCAGCGGCTGATTGCGATCAATCAACAGGCCCATGGGGGCCGGCAGGCGGGTCAGGGTGCTCATCCTGCGATCTCCTTGGACGGGGCCGGTGTGAAATCGACGCGGGTGGTAAAGATTTCCCGTGGGTCGAAGGTGCGGATGATTTCGTCGCTGGCGGTATGGCGTTCGGCCAGGAACCAGTAGCTGGACGGGTTATGCATCCACCATTCGCGCACTACGCCCAGAGTGTCCTCGCTGTTGAACACGTAATCGGCCCATTCGGCATCGGTGCAGGTCTGAGGGTCGGGCATGTGCTTGAACTCACCGCCGTAGGTGAACTCGCTGATATTGCGTGGCCCGTTGAGCGGGCATGTCATGACTTTCATGTGTCGCTCTCCGTCAGTGGCTGGCTGCTGTCGCGCCCATTTCGTTGACTTGCCGGAAGGTCGAGAAGCGCTCCAGCCCAAAGGGTTTGATCAGGTCCGGCACCTTGCCGCCACTGGCTACCAGCTCGGCCATGGTCTTGCCGCAGATGGGGGTGGCCTTGAAACCCCAGGTGCCCCAGCCTGCATCCAGGTAGTAATTCTTCACCGGTGAAAGCCCCATGATCGGGCTGTAATCCGGGGTCATGTCGGTGATCCCGGCCCATTGGCGCATCAACTTGGCGTTGGCCAGGAACGGGAACATCTCGATGGCGTGTGCCAGCAGGCTTTCCTTCAGGTCCAGCGTGGAGCGGGTGTTGAAGAGCGGGTAAGGATCGGAGCCGCCGCCAAACACCACTTCGCCGCGGCTGGTCTGCTGCACATAGCAATGCAGGGCTGAGGAACTCACCAGCGGATCGAGAAACGGCTTGAACGGCTGGGTCACCATGGCTTGCAGCGGGAAGGTCTGGATCGGCGAGCGAATCCCGGCTTTCTTCATCAATTGCGAACTCATGCCCGCAACTGCCTGCACCGCGCAGCCACATTTGACGGTGCCACGGTTGGTCTTCACTGCTGTAATGGTGCCGTTTTCGATGACCAGTTCCTGAACCTCGGTGAGCTGATGGATTTCCACACCGCGCTTGGCGGCCTGTTTGGCATAGCCCCAGGCCACAGCGTCATGCCGGGCGGTGGCGCCGTCGATGTGCCACAGACCGGCGATCACCGGCAGATGGCCCGGATCGAGGTTCAGGGAAGGCACCAGTTCGCGGATCTGCTGGCGGTCGATCATCTCGGTACGGCCACCGAAGTGCTTGTTGACCTCGGCCCGCTGGCGGAACGAACGTACCGTTGCGTCGGTATGGGCCAGGGTCAACTGGCCACGTTCGGAATACATGATGTTGAAGTCGAATTCGTTGGACAGCCTCTGGAACATCTTCACCGATTCGGCATAGAACCGGACGCCTTCGCTGGTCAGGTAGTTGGAGCGGATCACTGCCGTATTGCGCGCGGTATTGCCGCCGCCCAGGTAGCCTTTTTCCAGCACGGCGATATTGGTGATGCCGTGGTACTTCGACAGGTAATAGGCCGTGGACAGGGCATGGCCGCCACCGCCGATGATCACCACGTCATAGGAGGGTTTGAGTTCCTTGGGAGCGGGCAGGTCCACTTCGACCGGATACTCCGAGCTGAGCCCGTACTTCAATAGATTGAAAGGCATACGGCCTCCGATTGGCTACGTTGCGCTTGGGCCTGCTGACGGGCAGCGGTCACGGTGTTTTTCATGAGAAAGGCAATGGTCATGGGGCCGACGCCACCGGGTACCGGGGTGATGGCCGAGACTCTGGACAGCGCACTGTCGAAATCCACATCGCCGACCAGACGGCTACGGTCGTTGTCCTGAATACGGTTGATACCGACATCGATCACCACTGCGCCGGGCTTGAGCCAACCGGCATCGATCATGCGCGGGCGACCGACAGCCGCGACCACGATATCGGCCAGTTGACACAGGGCCTTGGCGTCGGCACTGCGCGAATGCACGACAGTCACCGAGCAGTGAGCCTTGAGCAGCAGGGCGGCCATGGGTTTGCCGACGATATTGGAGCGGCCGATCACCACCGCATGCTTGCCGGTGAGATCACCGCAGGTGTCCTCCAGCAATTGCATGCAGCCACTGGGCGTGCAGGGTGTCAGCACATCGCGGCCCTGGCTCAGACCGCCGACGTTTTCACTGTGAAAACCGTCCACGTCCTTGCACGGGTCGATGGCCTCCAAGGCCAGGGTTTCTTCGATATGGGGCGGCAGTGGCAGTTGCAGCAGGATGCCGTTGACCTTCGGGTCTGCATTCAATTCGCTGATCAGCGCCAGCAAGCGGGCCTGGGAGCTGTCCGCAGACAGTCGGTACTCCAGCGAATGAATGCCGGCTTCCTCGGCGCGCAGGATCTTGTTGCGAACATAGACCTGACTGGCCGGGTCTTCACCCACCAGAATCACCGCCAGTGCAGGTTCGATACCCTCGGCCCTGAGGCGCTGGACATCGGCTTTTACCTGTTGCAGCACGCGACCGGCCGCAGCCTTGCCATCAATCAGTTTTGAAGTGTTCACCGGAAGATCACCGTTCTGTCCGTGTTGAGGAACACACGATGCTCCAGGTGGTATTTCACCGCCCTGGACAGCGCAATGGTCTCGTTGTTACGGCCAGCGGCCACCAGATCGTCAGGCAGATAGACGTGATCCACACGCTGCACTTCCTGCTCGATGATCGGCCCTTCGTCCAGGTCGCTGGTGACGTAGTGCGCGGTCGCGCCGATCAGCTTTACGCCACGCTCGTAGGCCTGGTGATAAGGCTTGGCGCCCTTGAAACCGGGCAGGAAGGAGTGATGGATATTGATCGCCCGGCCTGAAAGTTGCTGGCACAGGTCATCGGAGAGAATCTGCATATAGCGGGCGAGCACCACCAGTTCGGTGCCGGTTTCATCGACCACTTTCATCAGCGCCGCTTCCTGCTGGGCTTTGGTTTCCTTGGTGACCGGCAGGTAAATGAAACGAATGCCTTCACGCTCGGCCATCGGGCGCAGGTCCAGATGGTTGGAAACGATGGCGGTGATGGTCATGTCCATCTCGCCCTTGTGATAGCGGTACAGAAGGTCGGTCAGGCAGTGGTCGAACTTGCTGACCATCAGCAGCACGCGCATGGGCTGCCGGGTGTCATGCAGCTCCCATTGCATGGAAAAGTCACTGGCGACGGCATCGAAACCGTCCTTGAGCTGCTGGATATCGCCTTGATGACCATCGTTGAAGCGAAACACCGCACGCATGAAGAATTTGCCGCTGAACTCGTCATCGAACTGGGCCATTTCACCGATGTAGCACTTGTTGTCAGCCAGATAAGAGGTCACCGCCGCGACAATCCCGGAAGTCGCCGGACAACTGATCTTGAGGATGAAATGGTTCTTTTCGTGTTGCATGGCTTGTCCTCTGGAAAGTGGCGGCAGCTCAGCGCAGAGCGAAAGATTCGGGGGTGAAAATTATTTTTGCGGATGAATAAAAATTCCTGCTGGGAATTAAATATTCACAGATGGCGTTTTATAGGCGAAAGAATCTGTAGCGTCCAGAGATTTCTGGAAACTTTTTTTACTGGCGGGAATTTTTTTGCTTGGAGCTTTCGCGAATGAATTCGCTCCTACCTGGCCTGCGCAGGAGCGAATTCATTCGCGAAAAGGCATGGCCGCTAGCTCACTCGGCCTGCGCACCATAATTCATGATCGACAGCAGGCGAATCGGCACCTGCACCAGTTGCTCCGGCCCGTGAGGAATCTCGCCATCGAAGGTCAGGCTGTCTCCAGCTTCCATCCGATAGAGCTGGTTGCCATGGCGATAGATCAACTCGCCTTCCAGCAGATGCAGGAATTCAGTGCCGGGGTGGGAGAAGGTCGGGAACTCTTCGCTGGCGTCGTCCATGGTCACCATGTACGCCTCGAAACTCTTCTTCGGCCCGCGTGTGTGGTTGAGCAGGTGATAGGTGTGGCCTTTCTCGGTGCCGCGCCTCACCACTTCCAGCCCTTCATCGGCCTTGACCAACAACGCGCTGCTGCCTTGCTGGTCGTACTGGCTGAACAGCTTGGACATGGGCATGCCCAGCACGTCGCACAGGCGGCTGAGGTTATCCAGGCTGGTGGAAACCTGAGCATTCTCGATCTTGCTCAGCATGCCTTGGCTGATCCCGGCGATACGGGCCACGTCGGCCAGTTTCAATTCCTGGGCCTGACGCTGGCGTTTGATCTGGATACCCAGGTATTGCTCAAGCTTCAGCTTGGGTTGGGGTTCGTTCGGCATATTCATCGGCTTTGCACGGTTTCCGCTCAATAATTTTTATTTCGCACCATGAATGTGCGAGATCCCTGTCCGCGCAGTGGCGTGCGTCGGTTTATTCCCTCAAGGAAAACGAGTTTCCCATATATACAGCGGAAATTCCGCCTTTGGCTGAATTCGACTTTTGGTATACCAAGCTGGCAAGGGCTTTGCATTCCTGTTGGGAAATTAAGTTTCCTGCTTGGAATAACGATTCCGGCAGGAAGCGAAACAACGTCCTCACCTCAACGTTTTGCTTTCGCCAGGAGACAAGTCTCATGTTGCCAACAGAAACACAGCGTCTGATCGAGGAGCACGGTATCAAGTACGTGCTGGCTCAGTTCGTTGATATCCATGGCTCCTCCAAGACCAAATCGGTGCCGGTGTCGGGCCTGGAAATGGTGGCCGAAGATGGCGCCGGTTTTGCCGGTTTCGCCATCTGTGGCATGGGCATGGAACCCCATGGCCCGGATTTCATGGCCAAGGGCGATCTCTCCTCGCTGACGCCGGTGCCCTGGCAGCCGGGCTATGGCCGGGTGGTGTGCATCGGTCATGTCGAAGGCAAGCCGTGGCCTTATGACAGTCGTTACGTGCTGCAACAACAGGTCGAGCGCCTCAGCCAGCGCGGCTGGACCCTCAATACTGGCCTGGAGCCCGAGTTCAGCCTGTTCAAGCGCGATGCCACGGGCAGCCTGCAACTGGTGGACACCAGCGATAGCCTCGACAAGCCGTGCTACGACTACAAAGGCCTGTCACGTTCCCGGGAGTTTCTTGAGCGCTTGACCGAAGCGTTGCAACCAGTGGGTTTCGACATCTACCAGATCGACCACGAAGACGCCAACGGCCAGTTCGAGATCAATTACACCTACAGCGATGCGATGGAGTCGGCGGACCGCTTCACTTTCTTCCGCATGGCGGCCGGCGAGATCGCCAATGACATGGGCATGATCTGCTCATTCATGCCAAAGCCTGATCCCAAGCGCGCCGGTAACGGCATGCATTTCCACCTGTCGATCAGCAGCGCCACCAACAAGAACATGTTCCATGACGCCAGCGACCCGAGCGGCATGGGCCTGTCGAAGATGGCTTACCACTTCGCCGCTGGACTGCTGGCCCACGGCCCGGCCTTGTGTGCCTTCGCGGCGCCGACGGTCAACTCCTACAAGCGGCTGGTGGTGGGGAACTCGCTGTCCGGCGCGACCTGGGCTCCGGCTTTTATCGCCTTTGGCGCCAACAACCGCTCGGCCATGGTGCGAGTGCCTTATGGCCGCCTCGAATTCCGCCTGCCGGACGCCGGTTGCAACCCGTATCTGGTCAGTGCCGCAATCATCGCAGCAGGCCTGGACGGCATCGACCGCAAGCTGGAAGTCGACCAGGTCTGCAATGAAAACCTCTACAAGCTGAGCCTGGAAGAAATCGCGGCACGAGGCATCAAGACCCTGCCGCAATCCCTCAAGGAAGCCTGCGATGCACTGGAGGCCGACCCATTGTTCGCCGAAGTGCTGGGCAACGAAATCGTCGGTGAATTCATCAAGCTCAAGCGCATGGAATGGGTGGAATACAGCCGCCACGTCAGCGATTGGGAAGTGAAGCGGTATACGGAATTTTTTTGAATTCAGCTGCAAGTTTTTAGCTGCAAGCTGCAAGTAAAAGCAGTCGGCGGCGGACACAGGATTTTCAATTAACCCGGACAGCTTGCAGCTTATGGCTTGCAGCTTTCCTCGCGAAGTGAGACTGCCCCAATGTGCGGAATTGTTGGTTTATACCTGAAAAACCCTGCGCTGGAATCCCAGCTTGGCAAACTCTTCGAGCCCATGCTCGAAGCCATGACTGACCGTGGCCCTGACAGCGCCGGGTTTGCCATTTATGGGGATGAAGTGACCGATGGCTGGGTCAAGCTGACCTTGCAGGCCACCACCGAAGGGTACGATTTCAAGGCGCTGATCGCGGCGCTGGAAGGCAAGCTCGGCGCGTCACTGGACTGGTTCCAGAATGCGAGCGCCGTGGTGCTGAAGATCCAGGCTGAAGAAGCCGTTGTGCGTGCGGCTCTGGGTGAGCTGGCACCGACCGTGCGCATCATGAGCGCGGGCAAGAGCATCGAAATCCTCAAGGGCATGGGCTTGCCGAAAGAGATTTCCGAGCGTTTTGGCCTGGGCAACATGAAAGGCAGTCACATCATTGGCCACACGCGCATGGCCACTGAAAGCGCCGTGACCATGGAAGGCAGCCACCCTTTTTCCACCGGCGCCGACCTGTGCCTGGTACACAACGGCTCGCTCTCCAACCACTTTCGTCTGCGTCAGGAACTGCGCCGCGAAGGGATCAACTTCGACACCGAGAACGACACGGAAGTCGCCGCCGGTTATCTGGCCTGGCGCCTTCAGCAGGGCGACTCCCTGAAGACCGCGCTGGACAGCTCGCTGGAAGCACTGGATGGCTTCTTCACCTTTGCTATCGGCACCCGCAACGGCTTTGCCGTGATTCGCGACCCGATTGCCTGCAAGCCGGCGATTCTCGCCGAGACCGATGATTACGTCGCGATGGCTTCGGAATATCAGGCGCTGTCGAGCCTGCCGGGGATCGAGAAGGCCAAGGTCTGGGAACCTGTTCCCGCCACCATGTACATCTGGGAACGCGAATCGGCTTAAGGAGCACGCACATGAAAACCATCGATCTTTCCAACGCCACCGTGCGTGATCTCAATCAGGCCCTGCACGATCAGGTCAAGCAACTGGAAGACCGCGAGTGGGTGGTCACCCATCCCAATGGCGCGCACAACCTGGCCGTTGGTGTGAATGAAGCGGTTTCCATCGATATTCAGGGGCACGCCGGTTACTACTGCGCAGGCATGAACCAGAAGGCTTCTATCACGGTACACGGCAATGTCGGTGTGGGGTGCGCCGAGAACATGATGTCCGGTTCGGTGCGGGTCAAAGGCAGTGCTTCCCAGGCTGCGGGCGCTACTGCGCATGGCGGCATGCTGGTCATCGAAGGCGATGCGGGTGCCCGCTGCGGCATTTCCATGAAGGGCATCGACATCGTGGTTGGTGGCAGCATTGGTCACATGAGCTGCTTCATGGGTCAGGCCGGTCGGCTGGTGGTGTGCGGCGACGCGGGCGATGCCTTGGGCGACTCGTTGTACGAAACGAAGATTTTCGTCAAAGGCAGCGTGGAGTCGCTGGGTTCCGATTGCATCGAGAAAGAAATGCGCCCGGAGCATCTCGAAGAGCTGCAGGAACTGCTCAACCGTGCGGGCTTCGACGAAAAGGCCTCGGATTTCAAACGCTACGGGTCAGCCCGTCAGCTCTACAACTTCAAAGTCGATAACGCCTCCGCGTACTGATCCAGGAGCATCATCATGAGTGACAAGCCAACTCCAGTCCTGCGCGAGTCCGCGACCTTCGACCGCCTGACCATCCAGGAAATCCAGCGTGCCGCGGAAACCGGCATCTACGACATTCGCGGCGGCGGCACCAAGCGCAAGCTTCCGCATTTCGATGATCTGCTGCTGCTCGGCGCCAGTGTTTCCCGCTATCCGCTGGAAGGCTACCGCGAGAAGTGCGGCACTGACGTTATCCTCGGCAACCGCTTCGCCAAGAAGCCTATTCATCTGAAGATTCCGGTGACCATCGCAGGCATGAGCTTTGGTGCCTTGTCGGCCAATGCCAAGGAAGCACTGGGGCGCGGCGCGACCATTGCGGGCACCAGCACCACCACCGGTGACGGCGGCATGACCCCGGAAGAGCGCGGCCAGTCCCAGCACCTGGTCTATCAATACCTGCCATCGCGCTATGGCATGAACCCCGATGACCTGCGCAAGGCCGATGCCATCGAAATCGTGCTGGGGCAGGGCGCTAAACCGGGTGGTGGCGGCATGCTGCTGGGCATGAAAGTCACCGAGCGTGTGGCGGGCATGCGTACCTTGCCGGTGGGCGTCGATCAGCGTTCTGCCTGTCGTCACCCGGACTGGACCGGCCCGGACGACCTGGCGATCAAGATTGCCGAGATCCGCGAGATCACAGACTGGGAAAAACCGATCTACGTGAAGATCGGCGCGAGCCGTCCGTATTACGACGTCAAGCTGGCGGTCAAGGCCGGTGCCGATGTGATCGTGCTCGACGGGATGCAAGGTGGTACGGCAGCGACTCAGGAAGTGTTCATTGAACATGTGGGGATTCCGATTCTGCCTGCCATTCCTCAGGCCGTTCAGGCTTTGCAGGAAATGGGCATGCATCGCAAGGTGCAACTGATCGTTTCCGGCGGCATTCGCAATGGTGCCGATGTGGCCAAGGCCATGGCGCTGGGCGCAGATGCGGTGGCCATCGGCACGGCGGCACTGATTGCACTGGGCGATAACCATCCGCGTCTGGACGAGGAGTTGAAGAAGATCGGCTCTGCAGCCGGTTTCTACGACGACTGGCAGAACGGCCGCGACCCGGCAGGCATCACCACTCAGGACCCGGAGCTGTCCAAGCGTCTGGATCCGGTCGAGGGCGGGCGTCGCCTGGCAAACTACTTGCGTGTATTGGTGCTGGAAGCCCAGACCATGGCCCGCGCCTGCGGCAAATCGCACCTGCATAACCTTGATCCCGAGGACCTGGTGGCACTGACGGTGGAATCGGCGGCCATGGCTCGCGTGCCATTGGCGGGCACCAGCTGGATTCCGGGCTCGCAGTACTGATCTCCCCCGTAAGAGCGAATTCATTCGCGAACATTTTCGCGAATGAATTCGCTCTTACGAGGCTATAAAGAGGCCGCAAAGGCCCGCCGTTTCAAGCCACTCTGCTTTCTGCCAGACACTTTCCATTCCTTTGCAGGAGCTTTGATAATGGTTAACCGTCCTATCGGCAAATCCCTTCTGGCTTTACTTGCAGTCGGCGCTTTCTCTCCTCTGGCCCAGGCGGCCGAAACCCCTGTTCTCAATACCGGCAGTACCGCCTGGATGATCACTGCCGCCGTACTGGTGTTGTTCATGTGTCTTCCTGGCCTTGCGCTGTTCTATGGCGGGTTGGTACGGGCCAAGAACATGCTTTCGTTGTTTACCCAGTGTTTCGGTATCGCTGGCGTGGTCGGTGTGTTGTGGATCATCTATGGCTACAGCATGGTGGTCGATACCAGCAACATGGTTGAAGGTGAAGTGACCTTCAACAGCTTTGTCGGCGGCTTGAGCCGCGTTTTCCTGGCGGGTATGACGCCGGACAGTCTGGTGGGCGAGATTCCTGAAGGGGTGTTCGTGACCTTCCAGATGACGTTCGCCATCATCACCCCGGCGCTGATTGCGGGTGCCTTTGCCGAGCGCATGAAGTTTTCGGCAGCGCTGCTGTTCATGGCGATCTGGTTCACTCTGGTCTACGCGCCGGTGGCGCATATGGTCTGGGGCGGAGCGGGGGCCTTGATGCATAACTGGGGCGTGCTGGATTTCGCGGGCGGCACCGCGGTGCATATCAATGCCGGGGTTGCGGCACTGGCGGCTTGTCTGGTGCTGGGCAAACGCAAGGGCTATCAGAACACGCCGATGCCTGCACACAACCTGAGCCTCACCATGGCGGGCGCGGCGATGCTGTGGGTCGGCTGGTTCGGTTTCAACATCGGTTCAGGCGGCGGCCTGAGCGGCACGTCGGGCATCGTCATGCTCAATACCCAGGTAGGCGCTTGCGCCGGTATTCTGGGCTGGATGTTTACCGAGTGGTTCAAGGTCGGCAAGCCCAGCGCACTGGGTCTGGCCAGCGGCGCATTGGCCGGTCTGGTGGGGATTACGCCGGCTTGCGCCTATGTCGGTGTCGGTGGAGCCCTGGCAATCGGCTTGTTGTGTGGCGTGTTCTGCTACCTGAGCGTGACCGTCCTGAAGAAACGCCTGGGCTATGACGACAGCCTGGACGTATTCGGTTTGCACGGTGTGGGCGGCATGATCGGTGCGGTACTGACCGGTGTGTTCTGTGTGCCGTCGATGGGTGGGCTGGTGCCGGATGTGAGCATGGGCGCTCAGGTCATCGCGCAGATCAAGGGCGTGCTGTTCACCACGGTTTATTGCTTCGTGGTCAGTTGGGGGATTCTCAAGCTCGTCAACGCCCTGATCGGCTTGCGTGCTCATGAATCGGTGGAAGAGATGGGGCTGGATCTGGCCGAGCACAATGAGCGTGCCTATAACCATTGAGTGAAACTTTGTCGCGGCCAAGGCCCCTCCCACATTGTGGGAGGGGCCTTGGCCGCGATGCCTTCATCAACGAAACGCTGGCACTACATGTTTGATGAACAGTTCCAGCGATTTCTTCTTCTCGGCATGGGACAGGCTGTTGTCACACCAGAAGCTGAACTCGTCGACCCCAAGCTCCTGGTAGTAACGGATGCGCGGGATGATTTCTTCCGGGGTGCCGATCATGGTGTTCTTGCGGATGTTTTCCAGCTCGAACTCCGGGCGTTCCTTGAATTTCTCTTCCGGGCTTGGCGCCAGAAAGCCATTGACCGGTGTCTGCTTGTTGCCGAACCAGGCATCGAAGGTACGGTAGAACTTCGAGATCGCTGTCGCGCCCACTTTCCAGCCTTCGGGCTCGTCGGCGGTATGGACGTGAGTGTGGCGCAGCACCATCAGTTGCGGGCGAGGGACGCTTGGGTTGTTGTCCAGCGCGGCCTGGAACTTGTTCTTCAGGTCCAGGACTTCTTCATCGCCTTTCATCAGCGGCGTGACCATCACGTTGCAGCCGTTCTGCACCGCAAAGTTGTGGGAATCCGGGTCGCGGGCGGCGATCCACATTGGCGGTGTCTTGACCGGTTTCGGCACGCAGGTGGAGGTGGGGAATTTCCAGATATCGCCGTCGTGCGCATAGTCGCCTTGCCACAGGGCCTTGACCACGGGGACCATTTCACGAAGGGCCTTGCCGCCTTCAGAGGCTGGCATGCCACCCGCCATGCGATCGAACTCGACCTGATAGGCGCCGCGAGCCAGACCCACTTCCATGCGGCCATTGCTGATGACATCCAGCAACGCGCATTCGCCTGCTACCCGCAACGGATGCCAGAACGGAGCAATGATGGTGCCTGCACCCAGATGGATGGTGCTGGTTCTGGCGGCGAGATAGGCCAGCAGCGGCATCGGGCTTGGAGATATGGTGTATTCCATTGCATGGTGTTCGCCGATCCAGACGGTGCTGAATCCGCCTTTTTCGGCCAGCAGCGTCAGTTCGGTCAGGTCCTCGAAAAGCTGATGATGACTGACTTGCTCATCCCAGCGTTCCATGTGCACGAACAACGAAAATTTCATGACACTCACCTCGGTTCAATCGTGGCGCCCCAAGAGGGCGGAGCCGATATTTTTTTGGTATACCGCAATGCTTTGGGGTGATGTAGATCAAGCAGTGTGGGAAAGCTTGTTCTGTCTGATGGTATACCGTAATACTTTATGTGCAAGCGTTTTTTGGTGAGGTCTGTTTCTGGCGGCGCGATCTCATTTCATATGCAGTGCATACCCCGGCGTCCAGCTTTCCAGTCTGTATTGCCCGGCGATCAGGGTGCAGTAGCTCAGGCGTGCCAGGTACGCCCCGGCACTGTCGAGGTAGGTCTGGATTTGCGCGGGCTCACTGCACATCGCCAGTTTTCGGCCGCGTAGCAGCCCGAGAGTCTGTGCCGAGCGCATGGCACCCATGGGCTCAGGGTCGGCAATGATCAGCGCGCCTTCGGGCACCGACGCTTCATAAGCCTGCACGAAGCGTTCGGCGGACCGGTCCGGCAGATAAGGTGCCATGAAGTAATGAATGTCGTCGCGAAACGGCAGCGCTTCGATGTGCGTCGGCAAGCGGATCAGGCCGCTGTTGTAGAGCGAATAGACAGACAGGATCGCGATGGGTGAGGTCAGCGCCGAAAGGCTCAGCAAGGCATTGCCCATGCGGGTGCGTGCCACTATCGCCTGAAGCTGGATCACCCCGAGGATGCTCAATAGCGCCACGCCCGGCAGGAAGAAGACAAAGCGATCAGTCACGTTATACGAAGCCGCAAACACCATGTTCAGAAATGCTGCGCTCCACAGCAGGCGCAGCCGAGGGGCGCGAGGAAAGATGAGCAACCCCACCAGTTGCGGCCCCAGCAAAGAGAGCAACAGCAGGCCCACCGACTTTTTCTCGTACCACATGATGTCGAAGCGCAGCAGGCTGCCTTCCCGGTTGACGTCGGTCAGGATGGCGGACGAACCCGTGAGGTAGCGGCGGCCAATCTCCGGCAGGCTCATCGCGCTCTGCAGGTCGTGAGCGATGGCTGGCAATGCGACTGCGATACCCGCGATGAAGCCGGGCAGGGTCATCAGAATCAGTAGCTTGTGCTGGTACAACAACTGGATATACAGCGGCAGCAGCACCACAAACGTCAGTTGGTGAGTGGCGGCACCAAGCCCGGTCAGCAGGCCGATGACAAGCAGCTTTTTCAGTTCGCCCAGATGCGGCTCTGCACGGAGTTGCATCCAATAGGCCAACAAGACGAACAGCGTGTGCAACAGATAGACATCGGCCTTGGTCGAGACCCAGAACACCGCATGGGACAGTACTGTCACCACGGCGGCGAGCACGGCCTGTCGTGGCGTGGCGCCTGCACTCCCGGCCAATTGGTAGATGAGCCATGCCAGTGGCAGCAAGAGCATCGAGTTGAGCAGGCTTAGCGCTTGCGGGCCGAACAACTGGAAGAACAATGTCGTGACGAATTGATAGAACGGATGATCCACCGGCCCGAGAGACTGGCTGAAGTACTGACCCTGGCTGGCATCGACCAGAAACATGCCGTTATCCCGCCACTGGACCGGGCCGCTGGAGGCGATAAAGCTTGCGACGATAGCGCCACACAACATCAAAAGGGGAATGAGAGGGAGTAACGATGAAGCGCGTGGGTCTTTGTCTTGATTCATGTAGAGCTCTCTGGGGAGACGTCTGCATTCGTTTCATTGGGGCATTTTTTCCAGGGGCGCAATGCCGCAGGAATAATGAAGCAACTCCGGATTTAATGAATTGCCATTAAGGCCCGCAACTAAGGGAGAAGCGATCTGAAACCGACCCTGATGTGCGGGCGTTGATAGCGCTCCGGCCAGTGTCGGGGGCACTATGGAACGAAAGTGGACAATTGCCACTTCAATAAAGTTAAAGGGCAGGGGTTATATCGTCATCGTGCTGGCGTCAGAAAAGTCAGGAGCGGTTACGGTGCCGTGAAACACTGTTTATGTGTTTCATTGGTTTAACAGTTATCGGAATCAGTGGCCTCTAATTGCAGCTATATAACCTGTCCTTTTGAAGAATATAAATGTCGCATTGACGCTGAACGAAGTCATAATGACTCGTTTTTCTCGAGCGTTCAGGAGTCGCAATGCCCAATCTCTTGCTGTCGGCGCTGGTCCCTCTGGTGGCCGACCTTACCCGCGAGCTGCCGCAAGAGGAGCGCTATCGGCGTTTACTGCATGCCCTGCGGCAATGGTTGCCTTGTGATGCGGTGGCCTTGCTCAGGCTTGAAGACGATGTGCTGATCCCGCTGGCTGTCGATGGCCTGAGCCCTGACACGCTTGGGCGTCGATTCCGGGTGCAGGAACATCCCCGGCTCAGGATTCTGCTGGAAAGCGAAGGGCCTGTACGTTTCTCCATGGATTGCGATCTGCCCGACCCCTATGACGGTCTGGTGGAAGGTCACGGCCAGCTTGAGGTGCATGACTGCCTGGGATGCGCGCTGTATTTTCAGGACAAGCCTTGGGGGCTTATCACCCTTGATTCCCTGGACCCATCCAGTTTTGGCAGTGTCGATCTGGAGAACCTCCAGGCTTTTGCCAGCCTGGCGGCGGCGACGGTCATGGCCAGTGACCGGATCAGCCAGTTAGGCCGTAACTATGAAGAGCAGCGGCAGCTGGCCGAGGTCTACAAACGTGTGGCGGGTGGTCGTGCTCCGCGTGAGCTGATCGGCCAGAGTGCCGTACACAAGCGCATGCAGCAGGAAATCCAGTTGGTGGGCAACAGCCCCCTGACTGTTCTGGTCACCGGCGAAACCGGGGTTGGCAAGGAGCTGGTTTCCGAGTCGATCCATCTGCATTCCCCCAGGGCGCACAAGCCGTTGATCAGCCTCAATTGCGCGGCCTTGCCTGAAACGCTGGTGGAGAGCGAGCTGTTCGGGCACGTCAAAGGTGCGTTCTCTGGTGCGGTCAATGGTCGTAGCGGCAAGTTCGAGCTGGCGGATGGCGGCACGCTGTTTCTGGATGAGGTCGGCGAGTTGCCGCTGCCGGTGCAGTCAAAGCTGCTGCGCGTGTTGCAGAGCGGCCAGTTGCAGCGGGTCGGCTCGGATCAGGAACATCATGTGGATGTGCGCATCATCGCAGCCACCAACCGGGATCTGGCCGAAGAAGTCCGTTCAGGCCGTTTTCGCGCCGATCTCTACCATCGGCTGAGCGTTTATCCGCTGAATGTGCCGCCCTTGCGCGAGCGAGGGCGTGATGTGCTGTTGCTGGCGGGTTACTTTCTGGAAGAGAACCGCATGCGTATGGGCTTGCGCAGCCTGCGGCTCAATGCCGAGGCCCAGAAACTTCTGCTGGCTCATGCTTGGCCCGGCAATGTTCGTGAGCTGGAGCATCTGATCAGTCGTGCAGTGCTCAAGGCCTTGTCCGCACACCCGGAAAGGCCACGCATTCTGACAATCGAAGCTCATGCACTGGGGCTCGATGACCAGCCGCAAGCTACACCGGCAGTTGCCATATCGGGTGCGAACCTGGCGATCAGGCCGGGACAGGGGCTCAAGGAGTCGGTGGACGCCTATCAACGTGCATTGATCGTCGAAGCCCTGGAGCGGCATCAAGGGAAATGGGTCGATGTGGCGCGGGAATTATCGGTGGATCGGGCCAACTTGAGTCGTCTGGCAAAGCGTTTGGGAGTTCGCTGAAGGCAGCCTTGATTGCAGGCGCTATTTGCTCATTGGTCGCCTGTTATTAAAAAAGACTGAATTTTTTTGCGCGGTGTTGTGTCCTCTATAGTCCATGGACACAACACAAGAGGTATAGCCTAATAATGGCACTGCCCAAGCACTACCGCATTGATTACTTATTAAACGGGACGTTCAAAAGTTTTTATATTCGTGCCGATAATATGGATAACGCCGAGGCATGGCACCACGCAAGTGTAGACGCCGGTCTGGCTCGTATTCCCAAATACCGACTGGAGAAAGTACCCCGTGTAACGAAGCCACATGCTGAACATTTTGGCATCACCAATGTTGAGTGGGTAAAAACCTGATAGCCCGCTTAGTTGTCGTTATTGCTGCATCGGGCGGGTTTTGATCCTGCCTGATGCGCTTATCCTGATGCATGAATTTCCTTGAGTGAAGTCGGCCATGACCACCATTCCGCAATCCCGGCAGGGGCGTGTCTTCGAGACGGATCTGCCTGCGCGGCTGGATCGGTTGCCGTGGGGCCGGTTTCATACCTTGCTGGTAATAGCCCTGGGGATCACCTGGCTGCTTGACGGCCTGGAGGTGACCCTGGCCGGCTCTGTGGCGGGCGCTCTGAAAGACAGTCCGGTTCTCAAGCTCTCCAACAGTGATATCGGCCTGGCCGGTGCGGTGTACATCGCCGGTGCGGTGCTGGGTGCGCTGTTCTTCGGTTGGCTGACCGACCGCCTCGGGCGTCGCAAGCTGTTTTTCATCACCTTGCTGCTGTATGTGGGAGCCACAGCCGCCACAGCGTTTTCATTCAACCTGTGGAGCTTCCTGCTGTTTCGCTTTTTGACCGGCATGGGCATTGGCGGTGAATACACCGCAATCAATTCGACCATTCAGGAGTTCACGCCCGCCCGCTACCGTGGCTGGGTGGACCTGAGTATCAATGGGACGTTCTGGCTGGGCGCAGCCCTTGGCGCCGGTGGTTCGATCCTGCTGCTGGACCCGCAGTGGCTGGGAAGCGAATTGGGTTGGCGGCTGTGTTTCGGCATTGGCGCCATTCTCGGCCTGTTTATCCTGCTGATGCGTCTCTGGCTGCCGGAAAGCCCGCGCTGGCTGCTGATCCATGATCGACCTGAAGAAGCCAGGCGTATCGTGGAGCAGATCGAAGCCGATATGCGTCGTCAGGGGCATGTACTGCCCGAGCCACAAGGTCGACCGTTGCGTTTGCAGGCACGAGATCACACGCCGCTGGGGGAAATAGCCCGAACCCTGCTGGTGACTTTCCGTCAGCGCTCACTGGTCGGGCTGACCCTGTTGACGGCCCAGGCCTTTTTCTACAACGCGATTTTCTTTACCTACGCCCTGGTGCTCACCGAGTTCTATGGTGTCCCATCAGCACAGGTCGGCTGGTATGTGCTGCCTTTGGCGCTGGGTAATTTCTGCGGGCCGCTGCTGCTGGGGAGACTGTTCGATGTCATCGGGCGGCGCATCATGATCAGCTCCACTTACGCGATTGCCGGTGTGCTGCTGACCATCAGTGGTTATCTGTTTGCTCAAGGGCTGCTGGATGTCAGGCAGCAGGCCATTGCCTGGATGGTGATCTTCTTTTTTGCCTCGGCTGCTGCCAGTTCTGCTTACCTGACCGTGTCGGAAACTTTCCCGCTGGAGATTCGTGCCTTGGCCATTGCCGTGTTCTATGCCTTTGGCACTGGCCTGGGAGGCATCATCGGCCCGACGCTGTTCGGCCAACTGATAGAAACCCAGGATCGCGACAATGTGCTCATCGGCTATCTGATCGGGGCTGGGCTGATGATGATCGCCGCTTTGGTGCAGGCCATCTGGGGCGCGGCAGCCGAGCGCAAGTCGCTGGAGGAGGTTGCCCGGCCCCTGTCACAGGTCAGAGAGCAGGAGGCGTCTGATCGATCAGCCTGACAACGCCGCGCAGGTCCTGGACCGAAGCCTGCAAGCCTTCGATCTTGTCGCTGACTTCCTGCATTTCGGTCGGGCGAAAGGTATGTTGCAGGTACATGACGTGGCCTGCCAGGTTCATTGACACACGTTCCAGATCATCCGCTGTCTGCTGCAAATACTCCTGAATGTCTTTCAGTGGTTCTATTTGCACCAGCCTTTACTCCGGCAATTGCGCATCATGGGTGTGATTGTGTTTGTCTGCGGATCAACATACACCTGCTGTGTCGGCAGTGATGGCATTATGCTTTAGAGTATTTCGTCGAAAAATCACTGCTCGTCGGATTCCGAATAAGAATCCAGCAATTCAGCCAGCGCACGGGTACGTTCAAGGCCGCTGGTGGTGGACATGATTCGGGCCACTGCTTCAATCGCTTGTGCCTTTGCTTCGGCGCGTTCGGCATCGGTGTTATTGGGCGTGGCGTCCTGCGCTGCTTCAATAATCGATTGCTCAAAGGTATTCATGGTTGTCGCTCTTTGGGGGCAGATGTCTGTGATACCGATAGCGGGTCGTTATTTCAAGTCTCAGGCGTTGCTCAGTCACCCTCGTAGGGGAAGTCTTGCAGGGTTTGAACCAGAGACACATCGTCCGGACTCTGGATATTGTCCAGCACCCAGCATTGGCTGCCCGGATTCTTGATCAGCAGCAGGATAGTGCTCTGGGTGCTTGCGCCCAGCGGAGAAACCATCTCGACCACTGCCTGTTTGTCGGAGCTGGATACCTGCTTCCATTCAACAGCCTTGATCACCTCATTATCCTGAGTACCGGTCCATGGATCCGCACTGATGGCGCACTGGTCGCCAGGCTGCTGGCAACTCCAGTCCTTCTTCAGCAAACCCAGCAAGTTCTTGGACAGATACTCGGGCCCACCTTTGCCACTGACATAGAAATCATGGTGGTTGGTGTAGATCCAGCGTGCCGTGTCAACCGGTGTACCGGCAGGGCAGGCGGCTTGTGCGGCAGTTGAGAACAGGCAGGCAAGAATGATCGCAAGGGGTCTGGACATGGAACGAAACTCGGCAAATGGGTGGTCGGTGAAGATGTAACGTTGATGACACGCATTTGGAGGCCAAGCGCGGGAAAAAGCAATGGGTCTGGCTGCTGAAAAGCGGTGGCGCGGTGGCTGTCGAGCCGTGAAATCGACCCGGCCCGATAATTCCTGTGGCTGATCGGGCCGGGTCTGGAGGTTTGCCTTCGCAAGCGCCTAAGCGACTTTACTCACCAGCGAGTTCTCCAGGTCCTGATACCAGAGGCCGGCGTCGTAAGCGATCGTGACAATCGTCGAGTCGGCATAATCCTTTTGGTTCATCATTTGCCGTGCCACGGCAATGCAGGCGGCAGCGGTATTACCGACGAATGCGCCATTCTGCATGAAGAACCAGCGCTGGGCGGCCAGCATCTCGGCATGGTCCACATTGAAGCGTCTGTTGACCAGCGACCAGTCCAGAAACGGCGGGCAAACCCCTACGGCCATGCCTTCGAGCCGGTGGTCCGAGAATACGCCTTCCCTGGAGTCGCAACCCTGTGGGTCGACCATGATTGTCGAGACGTCAAACCCATGGTCTTTCAGGCCGAGAGTGATGCCGGTAAAGCTGGCGCCGGTACCTGCGCAGCCAATGAACAGCAGCTTCTTGCCTGACTTGGCTTCTTCCAGCTGGCGGGCCAGTTCGGGCGCAGTCTGGTAGCGGTGTGCTTCGACGCCCACCAGATTATTGAACTGGTCTGTGTAGTAGTAAGACTTGCCCATGGCTTGCTGATTCTGCAGATGAAAGTTGACAACTTCCTTGGGGGACAGGCCGTCTCTGAGCATCTCCTTGCCGATCAGTTTGGCGCCGAAGCATTCCAGCAGGTTCCTTTTGGTCTGGCTGAAGCCCAGACCGATTGCCAGCTCTATCGGAATACCGTGCTTGTGGCAGGCCGCGACCAGGCCGAAACCGAAGTTGCCGCCAGTCTTCTCAATGACAGTGGTCACGCCAGGAATGATTTCACCGCTGCGCAAGGCGGCATCGATGATGACGCTGGCAGCCCGGTATTTATGGCTGCCACCAGGGTTGTTCATTTCCATTTTGGTGAAGAAACGTTCACCGCTTTTAATGAGTTTGCTCACGTCTGGCTTCCTCCATGGGGTACTTCTGAATCGGTTGTCCGCTCAGTAAACCGGCAGTTATCTCTAACTATTGAAAGCCACAGCAGTTGCTCTTGATTTCACTCGAACAGGCAGGACAAAAGGTCCTTCGCGTTGCGAAACATTACTGCTGTGGTCAGCCGGGTAAGTTGCGCATTCGTTTTCCGGGCTCATGAGGTTGTCATGAGGTGCGTTGGTGATAACGGGAGAGGTCGATCTGTGCCTGGGGGAACTCACACACCAGTCTTTCCTTGCCTTTGCCGAGGCGCTTTCGGCGCACATTCAGGCGTCCTATGCGATCCGGCGTGTGCAGGTGCGTGCCGCCACAGGGGATTTCTATGCCTTGATAGCGCCACATGCGGGCGTCCTCCAGCCCCTGGACCGCGTGATGCTCGATGACTTCATCCAGAACAATCAACTCATTTGCCCGACGTTCTATTTCAATGACCTCATCGGTACTGAATGCCTCTTCGACCAGAAAGTCGAAACGGGCGGATTCTTCTTTGATGTGGCAGCCGATGGTCCACTGTTTCAGCTCCTCACGCAGACCTGTCGCGGCGGCATACAGAAAGTGGCTGGCGCTGTGCGACAGGGTCAGTCGTTCACGACGCTGGATATCTATCGTGACCCTGGCTTCCATTCCCGCCCGGATATGTTCCAGCATGAAGAAATCGTCAGGGTGGATCATGTGCAGGATGATGCCGCCCAACTTGCCACCCTTGAAACCTTCCAGCTGGATGGGCGTGCCATAGAGCTTTTTGGTCCATGCGAACCGCACAGTACCGATGGGCAGGTCTATCGTGCCCTGGTCAGCCTCCTGACCGCCGCCTTCCGGATACGCCACCGTACTGTCCAGCTCGATTGCTTCTGGATGAACGCGAATCACTTTTGCGTTCGCGGACATCAGGTACTGGTCTTTGTAATACAGCTTTTCGGTGTTGCGCAGCACTTCGTCGACCGTGGTCATGCTATTCACTTCCTGAGGTTGAGCCTGTCGATCCATGGCTAGTTGATGGCGAACCACATGAGGTAGAAACCCACACCCCCGAGCACTGTGGCAAAGAGGCTTCTGGTTACAACGGCAATAACCGTTGCCGCCAGCGCTGAGGCAAGCGGGGCCATGAGCCCGCCGTCCTGGGTGGAGTGGTTGGCAAGCTCCAGGGTGATGATTGCAACCATGATTGCGGAGGGCACAAAACCGAGCCAGTCCAGTACGAATCGCGGGAGGTTCACGCCGGCGAGAAAAACGATCGGGAGCGCCCGGACGGCGACGGTGATGATCGCGCAGGCAATGACCGTCAGTAGAATCGACGAGCCCATCACTGGCCTCCTTGCATCGGGTAAAGACGCATCAGGACCGTACACAATGTCGCCGCGACGGCCGTTGCCACGAGCAGTGAAACGTTGACATCGAAGGTTCCCAGTGATGCAAGTACCACGGCTGTCGAGGCCACGATGGCGACGATTTCGAGGCGCTTCTGTTTGCTGCCGAAGTAATTGAGCACGACCAGGCCGATAAACATTGCGGTCAGGCTGAAAACCAGCCTGTGCGAGATGTCGGCTGGAATCGATTTGGCAAAAATGGCGCCCACAAGATTTGCAATGATCCAGTTCACGTAGGCGACACTGTTCAGCCCGAGCATCCACCAGTAAGCAATCCTGCCGTGTCTGGAAGCCTGTTGAGCCGCTATGCCGAATGTCTCATCCGTCAACAACATGCCACTGATGAACTTCTGCGAACCGGTCAGCGTTGCAAAGTAACGGGCCAGGTACGAACTCATCAGTAGATAGCGGATATTCACCAACAGAACCGCCAGTACGATTGCAATCGGCCCGGCACCACTGATCCACAGTGAATAGAAAAGAAACTGCGCGGACCCTGCGTAAAGCAGCATCGAGAGCAGGGCTACATCAACCAGTGAAAACCCTGAAATGGCGCCTATGGCACCGGCCGCGAAACCTATGCTCCAGTAGCCCAGAATCGTCGGGCCACAAGCAATGGCGCCTTCAAGAAAAGCCGAGCGTTTGAATGCGAGAGTCTCTGACATGGACATGGGCGGGCCTCTAGCTTTTCAGGGCTGATATGACATAGGCAGCCATGGGCAGTGCGAAGCCCTCGGGTGTCGACCAGTTTTCGCGGATGGTATACGTCATGGTCCGGTTGATTTCATGCAATACCGCTTCCGGTTGCTCTCGCAGACGCGCACCGGAGCGTACCGAACCAATGAGTTCCGACTGGAACAACTCGGCAGGACTTTTCATCAGCCAGGTGTATTGCGTCAGTTCGCGAGAAACGGATGCCGCTTCGAAACCGGCATTTTCAAGCAGCTTTACCAGCGAATCGAAATCGTCGAGTTCGTGATAGGCCGGCCCGGCGGGAACTGGAGATACGCCGCTGGCATGCAGGTCCAGAGCCCGGTTCAGTACTTCTCCCGCCTTGTTGAAATGATCGGGTGCCCAAAGCGTGAAAGCCCAGGTGCCGTTCTTGCGCAGGACGCGCGCGACTTCCGAGAAAGCCCGTGCCGGGTTGGAAAAATGCTGGACGCCGAAGTTTGAAAAGACACTGTCGAAGTAGCCTTGTTCAAAGGGCAGGGCATGCACATCGCCAAACTCGAAATGAATGTCGGGGTGCAACTGGCGAGCGTGTTCAAGCATGGCTTCTGAAAAGTCCACACCCACAACGGATGCGCCGATGCTTGCCGCAATGGAGGCTGCATAACCCGGCCCGGTTGCTACATCCAGCGCCCTGGCTCCCGGAAACAGGCAGGCCATATCCAGAAGAGGCGCCGCGAACGGGCTTGTTGTATGGCCCCATGCCTGATGATAGGCGTCGGCCACTTTCTCCCAGCCATCATATTCGAACTGCTCGAAGGCCGTTCTTGTTTCATTACCTTTCATTTTGGAGTTCATTCAGTATTCCCGGTGTCCGGATTTCTTCAGGGCTGTCTTGCGAAGGGCAACAGGGTGCGCTGTGCTCCTGTCTTTCTGTCTGTGGAGCATGCGTCAGGCTCTGCCGACACCGAGCACGGCTTCGGTCCGGCTCTTTATATTCAGGCGCTCACGCCGGATATAGACATGTTGTTGGGCTGGTACGTCTTCGGTAATGGTTACGTCCGAGCCAATGATCACATCGTCACCGATGTGGACCGGGCCAAGTATCTTGGCGTTGGCCGCGATCTGGACCCGATGGCCTATGGTCGGATGGCGCTTGCCGTCCGGTGCATCGCCAATGCTTCTTCCGCCGAGGATGATGCCGTTGAGCAGATAGGCATCGTCGCCGATCTCCACGGTCTGACCGATGACCGTGCCATAACCATGGTCAATCACGAATCTCTCGCCCAACCGGGCCTCGGGGTGGATGTCTATGCCGGTCATGCTGCGCGCCACAAAGCCGAGTTTCATGGCCGCGACCACATGGGCCATGGGGGCATTCACTGCTGAGATGAGAGAGTGAGCGACGCGATAACACAGGACCGCGAAAAATGCCGAGTGCATGGACAGATGGCACTCCAGCGGTTTGAACCGTGAAGCCGGGTCTCGTGTACATTGCGCGATCAGGTCCTGGTTTGCCCTTTCGATAACGGACGAAGTAATCGCGTGGCTGTCCGTATCGGACAGTTCAAGTTCGGACAACTGCAGGGCAATGGACGCCAGTCTGGAGAGTTGCTGCCTGTAGCTGGAGTTTTCGTTGTGGAATAATGTAAGGCGCTTATCTGGTTCCATGATATTCAATCGCCTTGTCCTCCGCTTACCCGATGAGTTTTAGGTAAGCTACTCAGGCGAATAACTCTCGTATTGGATAATCCTGCGCATGTGTACACCACTGACTCCATCGCACGATTCTGGAAAACCTCTCCCTGTGTCCGAGGAAATCGTGCTGTGGCGCGACAGCGACGTGGGGGGCGGCATGGAATTGCTTCGGGCAGTCTGCTGTTCTCACCGCTACTCGGCGCACTCCCATGATGAGTTCGTGATTGCTGCATTCGAGCGCGGCGCACAGCGCCACTGCATCGCCCGGCACAAGGGCGTTGCTGTGCCTGGAACAGTGATGATCATCCATCCGGGTGAGGTGCATACAGGCGAAGCGGCAGAGGAAGCAGGGTTGTGGGCCTACCGTGCGTTCTACCCACGTGCTGACATCATGGGGCAGGTCGCAGAAGATGTGTTTGGCTCTCCTGTGATCGAACTCGATTTCGGCCGCGATGCTCTCAGGGAAAACCTGGGCCTGGCGAGGCAGTTGACGAAGGCGCACAGCATCATCGAGACATCGCCCGACCCGCTGGAGCGTCAGGCTGCATTCCTCGACATGCTGGCACTACTGATCAGGCGCTATGGCCAGTCGGTGAACGGCACGGTCGTGCGCGAGCAATCTCCCGCCGATGTGCGTCGCGCACAGGATCTGATCCAGTCCTGTTTCGGCGAGCGCCTGACGATTTCCCAGGTAGCTCAAGCGGTCGGGCTCAGTGAATACCACTTCATGCGCTCCTTCCGGAAAAAGACCGGCATGACAGTGCATGCCTACATCACCCAGACACGCCTGCGTGCAGCGAAAGACCTTCTGGTACAGGGCGTGACGCCGGCACAGACCGCAATCAATGTCGGCTTTTTCGATCAGAGTCACTTCACCAATCGTTTCAGGGACAATTTTGGTGTGACACCCAAGCGATATGCCGAGGCTTGTCGTTGATGGCTGTATGGCATGAGTATGAAAGTGCCAGGTGCTTCAGCGAATCAGCATCGACGCTGCTGCTATTACCATGATTGTTGCTGCCCCCCGGAACAGTTTTTGTTGAGCCTTCTGGCCCGACAGCAGGTGACGAATACGTACAGCGGCGAGAATGAACAGTGCCCCTACAGCCAGTAACACCAGGACAGTTAGCGGTACCAGCACCAGCGCCCAGGTCTGTAGAGAGACGGCTTCCAGATTGATCGCCAGCGGCAGAAGTGCCAGGTAGAACGCGATGGTTTTCGGGTTGCTCAGGGTAATGGTCAGTCCGCAAGCGGCTGCTGAAAACAACTCCTTCTTCTGGGCTGTCTTTCCCGGTTCTATGGGCTGGTGATCGGCGAACCAGAACTGCCACGCCAGATAGCAGAGATACAACGCTGCGCCCCAGCGTACGACTTGAAACAGCGCGTTGAAGTGTTCGGCAATGATTGCCAGCCCAAAGACCGCAAAAGACAGGTAGGCCAGATCCCCCAGGATCAAGCCAGACAGCACGCAAAAGCCCGAAACCGTGCCGCCACTGACGCTACGCGCTACCAGCACTGTCATACCGGGGCCGGGAACGGCAGCGGCAATGCCCAATGCGGCTGAATAGGTAACTATCTGGGTCATGTCCAGCATGTTGCTCTCCTGAGGAATAGTGCCTGGTATCCAGACCTCGGAAGTCGTGTCGTTCTGAGGTTGAAAAATGCTACACCTCTTACTCAGGGTGAAATTGTCTGTTTTTATTGCTTGTGGCACTTAAAAGGGTAAAAACTACCTTTTTTATCTTGTGGTGTGGAATTTATGACCGAACAGGTGCTGAGTCTGGCAGACGCCAGAATTCTTACCGCTCTGCAGCAGGATGGCAGGATCACCAACCAGACTCTTGCAGACCATATCGGCATGTCCGCTTCGCCTTGTTGGCGTCGGGTAAGGCAACTGGAGGAGCATCGCTATATATTGAGTTACAAGGCGGTGTTGGACCGACGCAAGATCGGGCTGGGAGTCATGGTGTTCATACGTGTCAGCATCGACAGCCATAGCGAGGCCGAAGCGAAGAAGTTCGAGCAGGAGGTCATGCAACTGGAAGATGTGGTGGCGTGCTATAGCATTGGTGGCGATGCGGATTTTCTGTTGCAGGTTGTAGCTCGGGATCTGGATTCGTTCGCTGATTTTGCCATGACTACCATTCGGCGCTTGCCCGGCATCAAGGAAATGCAGAGCATGTTCGTGCTCAAGGAAATCAAGCCTTTCGTGTCTTTCCCGGTCAAAGGCCCTCAAATCTGAAGGCCTGTTTCAACGCTCTCAGTTTGGCGCTTGAACAACCTCGACGACTTTTCCGTTGCTGACCTGTACGCGGGCGTATTTGTCCTGGATGCGTACCCACTGGCTGCTGACACCCGGCGCAGTGAGGCCTTTGGTTTTCCAGTCGGTCATGGCTGCCTTGGTGCTCAGGAATCTCTCTGGCAAGAATGAGCCGACGTCGATTTCCCGGTAGGTACTGCCAGCCGCTTCTACGGTTTGTGCCGCCTGAGCGGGCAGGGTGGCGATTGATGCACAGCCCAGCAGCGCCAGGCAGGCGATCAAGGATTTGCTTTTCATGTCAGGTTCCCGGTCCATTGAATGGTGGTTTTATGCACCGGGAACTCCTGCATTGCAATCATTCGGTGGGCTATTTTGACGCCGGAACGATATCGACGATCTGCCCGTTGGTAATTTGCACGCGGACATACTTGTCATGGATGCGCACCCACTGGCTCTCTTTGGCGGGCTCGGGGAGGCCTTTGCTTTTCCAGTCCGTGATGGCAGCTTCAGTACGCTGGAATTGCTGCGGTGCCCGTGAGCCCAGTTCCAGTTCGTGCATGTTGTCTGCGGACTCTTCGACCTTCTGTTCCGCCTGAGCAGGCAGGGTGACGACAGAGAAGCAGCCCAGCAGGGTCAGGCAGGCGATCAACGATTTGCTGTTCATGTCAGAGACTCCCAGTCTATTGATTCATGGCTTTATGCCGGTTACATGGACTGGGACCCTGGTCACCGTAAAACATTCGATTGGATATGACGCCCTTGATTATCCAGCCAGGGCAGCAGCAATGCTCACCGATACCGGCGTGGTGGCTCGGCCGATGAGTGCGCTTAGCTGGTGGCTGTCATCGTGGAGTGCGCCTTTGGATGCGCCGGTGTCCGAGTCGGCCAGCAGATGCGCGATCGCTTGTGGCAAGCCGGCTTGCTCCAGTGCGCCTTGATAATCGGCTTGTGGAAGGTTCACGTAAGGCAGGGTTTTTCCGCTCTGCTGAGACACCTGGGCGGCAAAGTCGGCCAAGGTGTAGGACTCATCGCCAGCCAGTTCGTAGACTCGACCTGCCTGACTCTCGTTTGAGGTCAGTACCACAGCGGCGGCTTCTGCGTAATCGTTGCGGGCTGCCGAACTGATGCGGCCATCGCCGGCACAGCCGTAGACCGAGCCAAGGCCCAGAGCTGCTGGAATGCCCGCGGTGTAGTTTTCGTGGTACCAGCCATTGCGCAGAATGACGGTTGGCACACCGCTGTCGCGCAAGGCAGCTTCGGTTTCGACGTGCTCCTGAGCCAGACCCAATACCGATGTATCGGCGTGGAGAACGCTGGTGTAGGCTAGCAGTTTGATACCAGCGCGTTTGGCAGCGTCGATCACGGCTTTATGCTGTGGCAGGCGCTGACCTATTTCACTGGAGGAAATCAGCAACACCTTTTGCGCACCTGTCAGGGCGCCATCGAGCGTAGAGGGTTGCGAGTAGTCCGCTTGGCGGATCTGAATGCCCAGTGCGGCGAGGTCGGCAGCTTTTTCCGGGCTGCGTACGGCTGCGATGATCTGTGAGGAAGGGACGCGCTTGAGCAGTTGTTCAATGACGAGACGGCCAAGCTGGCCGGTAGCACCTGTGACGACGATCATGAGTGGGTCCTTTAAGCTCATTGAATTAGAAGTGAAAGATCAGCATAGACATTAAGCTAACCTTTCGTAAGTACTAACAAAAAGGTAAGTATATGAGCCACCTCCTTGGCAATTCTGGTTCAAACTCCGGGTCATTGAACGCTTGCGGGCGTCAGGGTGAACTGATGGCTGCCGAATGCCCTTCGCGCAGTGTGCTCAGCCATGTATGCAGCCGTTGGGGGGTTCTGGTGCTGGTGGTATTGCGTGACGGCACGCATCGCTTCAGCGAGATTCGCCGCAAGATCGGCGGTGTAAGCGAAAAAATGCTGGCACAGACCCTGCAAAATCTGGAATACGACGGCTTTGTCGATCGCAAATCGCTGCCGGTGGTGCCACCTCATGTCGAATACAGCCTCACTCCCATGGGCGAAGAGATAGCCTTGCAGGTCGAGACGCTGGCCCGTTGGATAGAAGGCAACATGCCACGCATCATGCATGCTCGTGAAGCCGTGGCAGAGCCGCTGCTGGAGTAGCTTCTTTCGCGGGTTGTCTCTCTTCCTCTCGGCAGACAATCCCCTGCAACCCTTCACTTCTTGGTATCGTGCGCGCCGAAATATTTACTTACATATATCGTCCGCGTCGTTCGTCATTACCGAGAAGCTGTAGAAATGCCCAATCCCATTCCTCTGAAGGATCATGAAAAAGAGAGTCGCCTGGTCAATCTGCGTGTCGTCGCCTGCGCGCTGCTGGTCACGGTACTGAGCGTTTGTCTTGTCGCTCGCATGTATTTCCTGCAAGTCATCGAGTTCGACTATCACTCGACCATTTCCGAAAACAACCGCGTACATGTGCTGCCGATCCCGCCTGAGCGCGGTTTGATCTATGACCGCAATGGTGTGGTGCTCGCCGATAACCGTCCCAGTTTCAACCTGACCTTGACCCGTGAGCGTGCCAACGACTGGCATAAGGTAATCGACGAGTTGATGAGCATCCTGTCGTTGCCCGACGAGGACCGCATCCTTTTCGAGAAGGAACTCAAACAGGTACGCCATCCGTTTGAACCTGCGACCTTGCTCTACGAGTTGACCGAAGAGCAGATCGCCTTGCTGGCAGTCAATCAGTTCCGTCTGCCGGGCGTGGATGTTGCGCCACAGTTCATTCGTCATTATCCGCTGGGCGCGCATTTTGCTCATTCCATCGGTTATGTCGGGCGTATCAACGAGAAAGAGTCCAAACAGCTGGACACCGATTACCGTGGCACTCAGTCGATAGGCAAGACCGGCATCGAGCGTTTCTACGAGTCAGAGTTGCATGGGCATGTGGGTTATGAGGAAGTCGAGACCAACGCTCAGGGTCGTGTGTTGCGTGTGCTTAAACATACCGACCCGACCCCGGGCAAGAACATCACCCTGAGCCTGGATGTGCATTTGCAGGAAGCGGCCGAGAATGCTCTGGGTGATCGTCGTGGCTCGGTTGTGGCGCTGGACCCGGCTACCGGTGAAGTGCTGGCGATGGTCAGCAAACCCAGTTTCGATCCCAATCTGTTCGTGACCGGCATCAGCTTCAAGCAGTACGCCGCATTGCGGGATTCCATCGACCGGCCGCTGTTCAATCGGGTGCTGCGCGGGCTGTATGCGCCCGGCTCGACGGTCAAGCCGGAGGTGGCCATTGCGGGGCTTGATACGGGTGTGGTCAGTGCTTCTACAAAGGTGTTCGACCCCGGTTATTTCCAGTTGCCGGATTTTGATCACAAGTACCGCAACTGGAACCACAGCGGCGATGGCTGGGTAGACATGGACACTGCGATCATGCGTTCCAACGACACCTATTTCTATACCTTGGCACATAAGCTGGGTATCGACCGCCTGCATGACTACATGGCCATGTTTGGCCTGGGTCAGAAAGTCTCGCTGGACATGTTCGAGGAGTCCGCTGGCCTGATGCCTTCGCGCGAATGGAAGCGCGCCACGCGCCGTCAGGCGTGGTTCCCCGGTGAGACGGTGATTCTCGGCATCGGCCAGGGTTACATGCAGGTCACGCCGCTGCAACTGGCCCAGGCGACTTCACTGATTGCCAGCAAAGGCGTGTGGCATCGTCCGCATCTGGCGGTTGAAGTCGGCGACACGGCACCTGTAGATGAGCATCCGATGCCCAATATTGTGCTTAAAGATCCAAATGAATGGATTCAGGTCAATCAAGGCATGCAAATGGTTATGCATGATCCGCGTGGCATCGCTCGGGATGCTGCCAAGGGAGTGCAGTATCACATCGCTGGCAAGAGCGGCACCGCACAGGTGGTTGCGATCAAGCAGGGCGAGCGTTACGACCGTCTCAAGACTCTGGAGCGCAACCGGGATAACGCCTTGTTCGTCGGCTTTGCCCCGGCTGAACATCCGAAAATCGTTGTCGCGGTGATGATCGAGAACGGTGAGGCGGGAGGCCGGGTGGCCGGGCCAGTGGTCCGGGAAGTTCTCGATGCCTGGCTGCTGGACGACGCAGGTAAGCTCAAGCCGCAATACGCAGCGCCCAGCAAGGCTGATGGCGCTCCGCATGCGTGATGGCGTTTATTGCAGTGGATTATTGCCCTTGCCTCGCGGGCCGGTTTCCTTCAGCAAAAAGGCCAGCACAATAGCAATCACGATACCCGCCAGCAGGTAGTCGCCTGCCTGCTGGAAGACCGAAAGGTTCAGGCTTCCACCGGCAGCGAGCCGGTTCAGCAGATGGCCGAACACCGGTGTCAGCAAGGCACTGAAGGTAAACACCAGAAAGTTGATGGCACCGGTTGCGCTGCCTTTCACGTTGTCCGGGTTGACCTCCTTGATGACGGTGTAGGGAATCATCGCGGCTCCGGAGCCAATGCCCATCAGCAGGCCGAACAGATAAGGCGGGGCGATGCCGGCGGGCAGATACAGAATGGCAGTGCAGGACGCCAGGATCAGCAAGGCGCCGCCGATCATCACAGGTTTGCGTCGTCCGATACGGTCAGAGATATAGCCCAGCAACGGGCAGCCAATCACCCAGCCCAGTGGCACCATGCTGCTGCGATTCACGGCCTCGGCATAGTCGATGGACAAGCCTTCTCGCAGGAAAGGGACGCCCCAGATCATATCGCCGATGGTGGTTGGCAGAAACAACAGGCCCGCGCTGAAGCCGCACAGGTAGGACTGTGGATTGCTCAGCACTTGTCTGTATGGCGTGAGTATCGAACCTGCCGAGCCACTGCTGTTGACCGGCCTTGGGTCATGACCTTTGGGCGTTGCGATCAGCACCATGATCGCAACGACAAACAGGCAGGCTGCGGAGATGAACCAGAACTGCTCCCAGAGAATCGTGCCATGGATCAACGGCCCGACTCCGAATTGCCCGGCAAAGCCGCCCAGCATGCCGAAGCATTGGGTAAAGCCCACAGCCGTTGCCAGATAGCGCGATGGAAAACCGTGAGTGGCCAGATAGACCGCTCCGATAAAGGAACAGGCCGAGCCGGCACCTTGCAGCAGGCGTCCGATCTGCGCGGCCTGCAATTCACCCAGGCCGAACAGCGCGGCCCCGAGAGCAACCATCAGGATGCCGAGAGGAATCACATACTTGGCGCCCAGACGATCCAGTGCGGCCCCCGCGATAATCGAGAATATCGAGTAGGTGTAGTAATAAAGCCCGATCAGGGCGCCGATGGCCACGACGTCCCGATCGAACGCATGGGTCAGCTCCGGCATCATCACGCCAGGCGCGGAGCGTAATGAATACTGGATGAAGTAGAACAGGGCGCAGAACAGCCAGGCAATGACGAAGCCCGGATGCAGCCGCTCGGCGCGCATGGACAGGGTTCCGGAGGAGGCTGGTGGCATGGTATCTGGCTCGCTTGCAACAAATGGAGATTCCATACCATAGTCCGCTTTGGCGACCACAGGCCTGCGGCAGGTCAATAAAAAACGTTGGAACACCTGTTGCAGAGCGGTCGAAACAGCACGGGCACTCGGGGTTCAATATTTAAAGGCACAGGCGTACAAGGTTTGAGCAGGCCTGTCATGCCTACTTGAACCAGACTGTATCCAGCCTCTGGAGCCCTTGCATGAACCGCAACGACTTGCGCCGCGTCGACCTGAACCTGTTGGTGATTTTCGAGGCATTGATGTTTGAACGAAACCTCACCCGCGTCGCCGAAAAGCTGTTTATCGGCCAGCCAGCGGTGAGTGCCGCGCTGGGCCGCCTGCGTGATCTGTTCGACGATCAATTGCTGCTGCGCAATGGCCGGGGAATGGAACCTACTGCCAGGGCCCTGGATATCCTCAAGGAAATACGGCCTGCGCTGGATACCATTTCCGGCGCGGTCAGCCGTGCCAAGGAGTTCGACCCGTCCACCAGTTGCGATATCTTCCGTATCGGGCTTTCCGACGACGCCGAGTTCGGCCTGTTACCGCCGCTGCTGACGCAACTGCGCGAGGAAGCGCCCGGCATTATCGTGGTCATTCGTCGGGCCAATTACCTGCTCCTTCCAGCCTTGCTGGCTTCCGGAGAAATCTCGGTGGGCGTCAGCTACACCGTGGACCTTCCCGCCAATGCCAAACGCAAGAAGCTGCGCGAGATCGGCTGTAAGGTGATCCGTGGCGACGCCCGTCCCGGTGCCCTGAGCCTGGACGAGTACTGCGAACGTCAGCATGCAATGGTGTCGTTTTCCGGTGACCTGAGCGGCAATATCGATCTGGATCTGGCCAGAGTCGGCCGTGCCCGCAAGGTGGTGCTGGCGGTGCCGCAGTTCAATGGCTTGCGGGCCTTGCTGGCGGGCACCGAGTTGATTGCCACTGTGCCGGATTACGCGGCCTGTGCGCTGGTGGAAGGCAGCACATTGCGCGCCGAAGATCCGCCATTTCCCATCGTGCCTGCCGAGTTGTCGATGGTCTGGAGCGGCGTTCACGACAATGATCCCGCCGAACGCTGGCTGCGCTCGCGCATTGCCCAGTACATGGCCATGCCGATCATTTAAGGCCTGCCTTCGCGAATGAATTCGCTCCTACGCCGCCCGCGTAGGAGCGAATTCATTCGCGAAGAGCGAAGATATCAATCCAGATACAAGACAGCACATACGTTCAATTTTTGGCCTGTAATCAACGGCACTATCTCTATTCGGTCAAGCATGTCGTCTGACCTGAAGATTTTCATTCGGTGTTTACGGAGTTGCAGGCCATGTCTGATCCCATTCGTCTCGACACACAAGCGCGTGTCTTGAGCAGTTCGGTCTTCAATGAAGTTGTCACGCTGGTCATCAAACACCGGATCAAGGTCGGACAAGAGGCGGCTTATGAAGCCTGGCTGCGGCGCATCGTCACGATTGCCGGTGGCTATCCTGGTCACCTGGGCGTGGATGTGATCCGCAGCAAGTCCGGTGGCTTGCAGTTGTTTACCTGTGTCCTGCGTTTTCATTCCACCGAAGCCATGCAGAGCTGGCTGGACTCCGATGAGCGGCGGCAACTGGTGCAAGAGGCCGCGCCTATGCTTGCCGATGGTGACCAGACGCAGGTCAACCCGCATAACGAGTTCTGGTTCACCCCGGTGGGTGATGACGTCGGGCCTCCACCACGCTGGAAGCAGGCGTGCGTGACCTTTCTGGTCATCTTGCCGCTGAGTCTATTGATTCCTCTGCTATGGAAGCCGGTCTTTGCACTCAATCCATGGCTATCGGGTTATCTCGTCAGCAACGCGCTGGTGACGGTAACCATCGTTCTGCTGGTGGTTTATCTGTTGATGCCTGCGGCCACACGCTTGTTTGCTCCCTGGCTGAAAGCTTCCACCAAGGCTTCACAAGGAAAGTGACCCCATGAGTGATGACAAAACCGATTTGCAGCGCAGGCGTTTCATTGCCAAAGGCTCATTGCTGAGCGCCGCTGCGGCGATCCTGCCTGCCTTGCCATTCTCCGGTTATGCCGGTGCTTCTCAAACTTTTGCCAAAGGTGCTGCAATGAATGTCGAACTGATTCTCTTCAACGGTCAATTTCATACAGTCGATCGTGAAAAGCCCAAGGCCAGTGCCGTGGCGATCAGTGGCGGACGTTTCGTCGCTGTGGGCACCGAGGCTGAAGTCATGGCGTTGCGCGGCAGCGCCACTCAGGTCATCGACTTGCAAAAGCGCACCGTTATTCCCGGCCTCAATGACTCGCACCTGCACCTGATTCGCGGTGGTCTCAATTACAACCTGGAACTGCGCTGGGAGGGTGTGCCGTCTCTGGCCGATGCCTTGCGCATGCTCAAGGAGCAGGCTGACCGCACGCCGACGCCACAATGGGTGCGTGTAGTGGGTGGCTGGAATGAATTCCAGTTTGCCGAAAAGCGCATGCCAACCCTTGAAGAACTCAATCAGGCAGCGCCCGATACCCCGGTGTTCGTCCTGCACCTCTACGACCGTGCCTTGCTCAACCGCGCTGCGTTGCGTGTGGCGGGCTACACCCGCGATACCCCGAACCCGCCCGGTGGCGAGATCGTTCGCGATTCACAGGGCAATCCCACCGGCATGTTGGTGGCCAAACCCAATGCCATGATCCTGTATTCGACCCTGGCCAAAGGGCCGAAACTGCCGCTGGAATATCAGGTCAACTCGACCCGGCAGTTCATGCGCGAGCTCAACCGGCTGGGCGTCACCAGCGCCATCGATGCTGGCGGCGGTTTCCAGAACTATCCCGACGACTATGCGGTGATCGAACAACTGGCACGTGAAAAACAACTGACGGTGCGTATTTCCTACAACCTGTTTACCCAGAAGCCGAAGGAAGAGCTGGCCGATTTCAAGAACTGGACCAATACGGTCACTCTGCATCAGGGCGACGACTTCCTGCGGCATAACGGGGCAGGGGAGATGCTGACCTTCTCGGCTGCCGACTTCGAGGACTTTCTTGAGCCGCGTCCTGATCTGCCGCCTGGCATGGAGCAGGATCTTGAACCCGTGGTTCGGCACTTGGTCGAGCATCGCTGGCCGTTCCGTCTGCATGCGACCTATGACGAATCCATTTCCCGGATGCTGGATGTCTTCGAGAAGGTCAACCGCGATATTCCGTTCAATGGCCTGCCGTGGTTCTTCGATCACTGCGAAACCATTACTCCCAAGAACATCGAGCGGGTCCGGGCGCTGGGCGGCGGTATTGCAATTCAGGACCGCATGGCGTTCCAGGGCGAATACTTCGTCGACCGTTACGGTGCCAAGGCCGCCGAAATGACCCCGCCGATCAAACGCATGCTCTCCGAAGGCGTGCCGGTGGGTGCCGGTACTGACGCCACGCGGGTGTCCAGCTACAACCCCTGGACTTCGCTGTACTGGATGGTCAGCGGTCGCACCGTCGGCGGGCTTGAACTGTATCCCGAAGGCCTGCCTCGTGAAACCGCCCTTGAGCTGTTCACCCACGGCAGCGCCTGGTTCTCGTCCGAGCAGGGCAAGAAGGGCCAGATCAAGGTCGGCCAGTTGGCGGATCTTGTTGCCTTGTCGGCGGATTATTTCAGCGTCGAGGAAGAGTCCATCAAGTGGATCGAGTCGGTGCTGACCGTGGTCGATGGCAAGGTCGTATTCGGTTCCGGTGATTTCGAGAAGCTGGCACCGCCGGGCCTGCCCGTCCTGCCGGACTGGTCGCCTGTGGCCAAGGTCGCCGGTCACTGGCGACCCTCTTCACCGGTACTCGCCCAGGTTCACCAATGCAGCGGCCCTTGCGCCGTGCACTCCCACAGCCATGAACGCGCCAGGCTTTCCAGCGTGCCGGTCAGCGACTTCCAGGGGTTCTGGGGCGCGTTTGGCTGTTCGTGTTTTGCGTTCTGATTGTTTCACCCTTGCATGCAAACGCCGGATATCGATAAAAAACCAAGGAGTCAACCATGAGCACCCCGTACAAACGCTTGAACAAAGATGATGCAGCGGTTCTGTTGGTCGATCACCAGACGGGCCTGATTTCTCTGGTCCAGGACTTTTCGCCCAACGAATTCAAGAACAATGTGCTGGCCCTGGGCGATGTGGCCAAGTTCTTCAACCTGCCGACCATCCTGACCACCAGCTTCGAGCAAGGCCCCAATGGCCCGCTGGTGCCGGAGCTCAAGGAAATGTTCCCGGATGCCCCGTACATTCCGCGTCCAGGGCAGATCAATGCCTGGGACAACGAAGATTTCGTCAAGGCCGTCAAGGCCACCGGTCGCAAGCAACTGATCATCGCAGGTGTGGTGACTGACGTTTGCGTGGCATTCCCGACCCTGTGCGCTCTGGCCGAAGGCTTCGAGGTGTTCGTGGTAACCGATGCTTCCGGTACCTTCAATGAAACGGTCCAGCAAGCGGCATGGGCGCGCATGACCGCTGCCGGTGCGCAACTGGTCAACTGGTTCTCGGTGGCCTGCGAACTGCAGATCGACTGGCGCAACGACATGGAAGGCCTGGCCAACCTGCTTTCCCAGCGCATCCCCAACTATCGCAACCTGATCAACAGCTACACCGCATTCACTGCCCGCTAAAACCGGCAGCCCCTCTACGTCAGCAGTGACCGGATAGTCACTGCTGACGCTTCTTCCGCTGGTTTCAAAAGATTATGTAGTGATAAAAAATAATCACTACATATTTGTTGACGCCTGCCTTTTCCTTTTGCATTATGCAGCTGTCTCCCTGATCGGGAGCGCTGGAAAAGATGTACTGAACAGGCTCGGCAAGCCGTCGAGATGTTCCCCGGATGCAGGCTGCCCACAAGGCAGATTGATGAAGCTGAACCGGCATGGCACGTCCGACAGGACGAGCGGCTGGCGAAACGTCCTCATGATACTTGTGGCAGACCTTGTAACGGTCGCCAGCCATGTCTTTGGCTTTCGCTACGCTCTCCTTCCGTGACGCCTCCCTGTTGTAGTGGCTTTATGTCAAGGCTACCTGCATTTCCTCTGGGTCGGGATGTATGACGTGAACAGGATGCATTGTCTCGTTCATGAGTCACCCGACAGGCAAGTTTATATATCACTGGTATTAAACAGGTTAACGAGCGAAGGAGCATCAACATGAATATCAACAATCATCCAACTATTGATGAGCTGGCTCGTCTGTTTGCAGTACGCAAAGATACTCTGGACAGCCATATTCTCTGGATTGCGAACTCAGGCGAAGTGCATATCGACCCCATGTCGCCCTGCACGGCAGAGAGCGAATTCCAGGCAAACCACCCGGAAATGCTGAGCAGCCTGAAAATGTTCCGCAGAGGCCAGGGCTACGTCGGCAAGAAGGCAGCCGCCGATACGGAGTTCATGGCGAGCCTGTTACAGAACCTTAAAGATGAATGGCAAGCCGCGAAAAAACAGCAGCGCTTTATCCGGGTTGCCTGATAAAGAGTGCGAATAGTAAATACAACTGAATGAAAGTATGCCCTCTTATCGAGGGCATACTTTCAATTGCACCATTGATCATCCAAAGATACATATTCAGTCATTTCTTCGCTTTCAAACCGAATCACACCCCCATACTTTTTGCAGCTTGCAGCTTGCAGCTTGCAGCTTGCAGCTTGCAGCTTGCAGCTTGCAGCTTGCAGCTTGCAGCTTGCAGCTGGTGCCACAGGCACCCGTACCAATCCCGATACACGGTCGTTACAAAAAATTGACGTCAGGATGATGTCAATCTAGAATCGCGCCGAATTTGATATCAATATGATATTGCAAGGACGAGCCGTGTATTCACCCGCCCCAGGACGGCTCTGTCTGTCCTTCTCGCTGCCACTCCTCTGGTTTCCCCGGCCGTTCCCACTCCCGCCTCCGGTGAGCAGGGTCTGATCTGCCGATCAGCTTCGCCTCGAGCTGTTTTCCCAAGTCTTTCCAAACCGTTCTGACCCCCCGCAGGAAACCTCCGCATGGACGCCAAGCATCTCGCCTTCCTGGCCCGTCAACCGTCGGCCCGTGTGCAACTGCGTGAGCGTTTCTGGGGGATGCCCAAGCGCGGTATTGCGCTGATCCTGGCCAATGCGATGTTCTGGCAACCGCTGTGGGCGCAGGCGGACGGGATTGTGGTGAGCAGCGGCTCCACCAGCGTCGGGGCTGCGG